>CAMNGO010000017.1 GCA_946538445.1 uncultured Lachnospiraceae bacterium | reverse complement strand
GTAAGGATACCCTGAGCAGCCTTCATACCGGTGATATCTTCCGGAGAAGTCTCAAGACGAACCAATACAACCTTTTCTCCTCTTTCATTCCACTCTACGGCATCGTCAGCTGTAAATACAACTTTACCGCAGGCAGCTCCCGGGGAAGCTCCAAGAGCTTTTCCGATCGGTGTGGCAGCCTTCAATGCAGCTGCATCAAACTGTGGATGAAGAAGGGTATCCAGGTTACGAGGATCGATCATGGCTACAGCCTCTTCCTCTGTTCTCATACCTTCGTCCACCAGATCGCAGGCAATCTGAAGAGCAGCCTGAGCGGTTCTCTTACCGTTACGTGTCTGCAGCATGTAAAGCTTACCATGCTCTACGGTAAACTCCATATCCTGCATATCACGATAGTGATTCTCAAGAGTGGAGCATACATTAGTAAACTGAGCAAATGCCTCAGGGAATTTCTCTTCCATCTCTGTGATGTGCATCGGAGTACGAACACCGGCAACCACGTCTTCACCCTGTGCATTGGTCAGGAACTCACCAAACAAACCTTTTTCTCCTGTAGCAGGGTCACGGGTAAATGCAACACCGGTACCACAGTCATCACCCATGTTACCAAAGGCCATGGACTGAACGTTAACAGCAGTACCCCAGCTGTAAGGGATATCATTGTCACGGCGGTAGACGTTTGCACGCGGGTTATCCCAGGAACGGAATACAGCCTTGATGGCTCCCATCAGCTGCTCCTTGGGATCGTCCGGGAAGTCTGCGCCGATCTTATCTTTATATTCAGCCTTAAACTGGTTGGCCAGTTCCTTCAGGTCGTCTGCAGTAAGGTCAACGTCCTGCTGAACACCTCTGGCTTCCTTCATCTCGTCGATCAGTACTTCGAAGTATTTCTTTCCGACTTCCATAACAACGTCAGAGTACATCTGGATAAAACGACGGTAGCAGTCCCATGCCCAACGTGGGTTGCCTGACTGCTCAGCGATGGTGTTAACAACTTCTTCATTTAAACCAAGGTTAAGAATGGTATCCATCATACCGGGCATGGATGCACGGGCACCGGAACGAACAGAAACCAGAAGAGGATTCTCTTTGTCGCCGAATTTCTTTCCTGTGATCTCTTCCATCTTAACGATGTACTCATTGATCTGACCCTGAATCTCATCATTAATCTCACGGCCATCCTCATAATACTGTGTACATGCTTCTGTTGTGATCGTGAATCCCTGCGGTACAGGAAGTCCGATGTTTGTCATCTCTGCAAGGTTGGCGCCTTTACCGCCGAGAAGATTTCTCATGCTTGCATCGCCTTCAGTGAACAGGTATACCCATTTGTTCGCCATTTTATTATTCCTCCTTAATAAAAATCTTTGTTAAACTGTAAACACATACAGAATAACTATAGCATAGTTATCCATAAAAAACCATAAAAATACTAAGACAATGTTAAATTTTTTTCGTCATAATACATTCTGTTCTCAAACAGGATCTCCATCTTACCGTCTTTCACTTCGAAGATGATCGCTTCACAGTTTTTCCCGAAACTGCTCTGCCATAACATGCTCATTGGTCTGCCCGTTATGTGAATGATGAAGGCATGCATCCAGGTGGTGTGTCCCACCACCAGAACATTTTCCTTCTCTCCTTCCAGGGGAATGATCCTCTCCCGGAAGAATTCCTCCGCCCTCTCAATCACCCTCTGATAACTCTCGGCCCCTTTGATCGGTTTATATTTGTGGGGCTCTTTAAAAAACCGATAATAACGGACATATCTGGGATCCTCCAGTATCTTTCCGAAGCATCTCCCGTTATCTTTGCCAAAATCGATCTCTTTCAACCTGTCATCAAAATCAATCTCCAGGTCTCTGTCTCCCCGGATGATCTCTGCCGTCATCCTGGCCCTGGACAAAGGACTGGCAATAATATAATCGAAAGGAATATCTTTCATTCCCAATCCGGCCAGCCTGGCCTGCTCAATTCCCCTGGGTGTCAGTTTTGTATCATGCTGCCCCTGCAGTTTTTTGCGCTTATTCCAGGTTGTCTCTCCGTGTCTCACAAAATATACCAGCATCTTGGTCACCTCATCACTATATGTAGTATCAGGTTTAGAACCGATTTTCTCCACAATCGTTCCTCCTGATCAACTCCATGGTTTTGATGGAATTATATCATGAAGTTATTTTTTTGTTGACAATTATTTTCAGCCATGTTAGGTTAGTAAATGATAAATGCAATGACGAGGAATAGTAAGGCATCGTGAGATGTACAGAGAGCTGCCGGCAGGTGCGAGGCAGTCATCGATCCTGTCTGAACTCGCCTCTGAGCAGCGTGCTGAACCGCTTTTTAGCAGTAGGCATAGCCGGAGCCTGACCGTTACAGCAGGAGGATATAAGATGTTGTACATCCGTATCTGTGTTGAGTGCATACGAATCCGTATGAATAAGAGTGGTAACGCGTGAGTCATCTCCGTCTCTTTGTTAGAGAAGGGGATTTTTTTATTGTATAAGTCCAATGTGCGGAACTCATATCCGTTCTCAATACAGAAAAATTAGAACCAGAGAGAGGAGTAAATTATCCATGAAAAACGCAAGCAAGTACAAACCATTATATTTCTCGGTTTCTGACAATTACTGCAAATGGGTTCAGAAAGATCACATTGAGAAGGCCCCCATCTGGTGTTCCGTGGACCTACGTGACGGCAATCAGGCCCTGATCGTTCCCATGAGCCTGGAAGAAAAACTGGATTTTTTCAAGATGCTGGTAAAAGTCGGATTCAAAGAGATTGAAATAGGTTTCCCGGCTGCCTCCGAGACAGAGTACGAATTCTGCCGGACTCTGATCGAACAAGACCTGATCCCTGATGATGTCACCATTCAGGTGCTGACCCAGGCCAGGGAGCATATCATCAAGAAGACATTCGAAGCCATCCGTGGGTGCAAACAGGCTATCGTGCACCTTTATAACTCCACCTCCGTGGCTCAGAGAGAACAGGTATTTAAGAAAGATAAAGATGAGATCATCAAGATTGCAGTGGAAGGTGCTGAATTATTGCAGAGACTGACCAAGGAAGACGGCGGAAACTACCGTTTTGAGTATTCACCGGAGAGTTTCACCGGAACAGAACCCGCCTTTGCCCTGGAGATCTGTAACGCGGTTCTGGATGTCTGGAAACCCACACCGGAGTGGACCACCATCATCAACCTTCCGGTTACCGTGGAATTATCCATGCCCCACATCTACGCCAGTCAGATTGAATACATGAATGAGAAAATGAAATATCGTGACGGTGTCGTCCTCTCTCTCCACCCCCACAATGACCGTGGTACCGGAGTGGCTGATACAGAACTTGCCCTGCTGGCAGGAGCCGACCGTGTGGAAGGAACCTTGTTCGGTAACGGGGAGCGTACCGGCAACGTGGACATCGTAACCCTGGCATTAAATATGTACACACACGGCGTGGATCCGGGCCTTGATTTCTCCGACATCCAGTCTCTGGTGGAAGTATATGAACGTGTCACCAGAATGCAGGTCTATGAGAGATCACCCTATGCTGGTAAGCTGGTCTTCGCTGCCTTCTCCGGTTCCCATCAGGATGCCATCGCCAAGGGTATGGCCTGGAGGGCAACCCACAGTGATCCCCAGTGGACCGTACCGTATCTCCCCATCGACCCCAAAGATCTGGGACGTGAATACGAGGCAGATGTCATCCGTATCAACAGTCAGTCCGGCAAAGGCGGCATCGGTTATCTTCTGGAGCAATCCTACGGTATCCGTATTCCTCCTCAGATGAGAGAAGATGTAGGCTATACAGTCAAGGATGTCTCCGACCACCTGCATAAAGAATTACCGGCAGATGAAGTCTACGGTGTGTTTAAAGATACCTATGTTAATGTATCCGATCCGGTGGAATTCCTGGAAGTACATTTCAAACAGGAAAGAGGAATCTCCACAGAGCTTATCCTTAATATCAACGGGGAGCATAAGATTCTCCGTGGAAAAGGAAACGGCCGTCTGGATGCTGTGAGCAATGCCCTGAAAGAGTCCATGGGAATCAGTTATACTATCTCAACCTATGAAGAGCATGCCCTTCAGAAAGGCTCCAACTCCCAGGCCTGTGCCTATGTGGCCATCGCAGGGGATGATGATAAGCTTTACTGGGGCGTCGGTATCAACGATGATATCATCAACGCTTCCGTGCTGGCTCTGATCAGTGCCGTAAACCGCTATAATCATTAATGAACGAAAGAGCGCCAATCCCTGATATGCTACCGGGGTTTGGCGCTCTTTTTGATATCTTATTTTTTTGTATGGATCATCCCATGATGCTGATAAATCCGCATAATCCCCCTCTTTTTCCGGCGGTAGCCCGGTGGGACCAGAGAAGGTCACTGTTACACCTGGTGCACAATCCTGACATGGCGATATGTTCCGGCAGGATACCACTGTCCTTGAGAACATGGGCATTTGCTTTCCACAAGTCCAGCTGATATTTTCCACCATCTTTTTCTGTCAATATGTCAGCTGCCTGCGATTTTGAAAAGGCTTGCAGGAAAGCATCCGCTACATCCTGACTCACCTCATAGCAATCCACACAGATGGAAGGTCCTATGACACAGATCAGGTCTTCCGGCCTGCTGCCATAGTTTTCTCTCATCATTTCCACTGTGACCTTCCCGATCTTCGATACCGTCCCCCGCCATCCGGCATGAGACAGGCCCACTGCTTTGTGAACCGGATCTGCGAAAAAGAGCGGTACACAGTCTGCATATGACCCGACCAGGATCAGGCCCGGCCGGTTCGTGATTATCCCGTCCACATCCTGGTAGTCTCTTGGGCGTATCACTCCTTTGCCCTTATCCTCTTCTGTCATGATCCGTACATTTGCCGTATGAGTCTGGGCAGAGTAGACCATGTCCTCCATCCGGACCCCCATGGAGCAAGCGATCCGCCGAAAGTTCTCCTTCACATCCTCCGGATCATCTCCCTGTTTATAATTCAGGTTCATGGACTCATAGATTCCTTTGCTGACTCCCCCTTTCCTGGTGGAAAAAGCCGCCAGAAAAGGCCCTGCCTGTTCAATCTTCGGGAAGCTAAGGTAGGGTACGGTATCTTCGTGATTTATTAGCACCTCATGGGTAATCTGTCTCATATCTCCTCCATCAGTATTCATCATCAAAATTTCTCTCAAGGAATGTCTTGACACTTCGCTGCATCTCCCGGGAGAAGTCGGAATTGTACTTTCTTTTACAGAACCTCTGCATATACCCGTCAAAATCCTCCCCTGTCTTATCGGAAAAGATATCTCTGATATTTTCCTCTGTCAAATGAGGATAGGAATTCTCATAAACGATGGAAGAAAGAGGAACTCTCTCCGGCTTTTTCCGTTCCAGCTGCTGCCTGGTAGGATAGCCAAAGACCAGCATCACTGCCGGGAAAATGTGTTCCGGCAGTCCCAGAATCTCCTTTTGCACCTCATAGTTTTCCATGATATCTCCGATATAGCAGGACCCTATCCCCAGACTGTGGGCCGCCACCACAGCATTCTGTGCCGCGATGGTCGCATCCTCGACAGCCAGCATCAGATCTCCCACATCCGGTTTTCTTGGTTCGGCACCGGCGCATAGATAAGCCCGGTACCATTTCAGGTAATCGGCACAAAATATCAGGACCATTTTTGCCTCTGCGATAAAGGGCTGGTGATCACAGGATTCAGCCAGAAGTTCTTTTTTCTTCTGATCTGTCACATGGATAATCGTATACAGTTGCTGATTCCCTGCGGTAGGAGCCATGGTTGCAGATTCAAGAATCAGATTTTTGTCTTCCCCTGAGATCTCCCTGTCAGTAAAGACCCTGACAGATTTCCGTTCATAGAGTTCACGAATCGTTTGGTTCATCCTATCCGTCCTCCGTCTTTCGAATGATTTTCGTGGATATTATATCATAGTATTTCAGAAACCAATAATCAAAATTTTTACTGCATTTAAGTAAACAGAGTCGGACAAAAAAGAAGCGCCACGCCGGGCATAAAACACTGCTCAGAGTGACGCTTTTCTTCAGATATATCTTAATCAGGATCCTCTTAAGGTTTCTTCTTTATCGTATCAATAGGTGATGGCTGTACCTACCAGCTGTCCGTCCACATAGTCGATACTGATGGTATCTCCAGGCTGAACCTGATCTTCCAGGATCAGTTTGGCTGCCAGAGTCTCCACATGTTTTGTGAGGAAACGTTTCAGAGGTCTGGCTCCATAGGTGGGTTCATATCCATTTTCTACGATATATTGTTTTGCTGCATCTGTCAGCGAGATGCTGATCTCACGGTCCTTTAATCTCCGGTTGACATCCTCAAGCATCAGATCGATGATATCGGTGATATTGTCTTTGGTTAACGGCTTAAAGAGAATGGTTTCGTCCAGACGGTTCAGGAACTCCGGACGGAAATGTCTTCTCAGGTCTCCCATAACCATGGCCTGGGCTTCCGGAGAGATATTGCCCTCCCGGTCAATGCCTTCCAGCAGATACTGGGATCCGATATTGGAGGTCATAATGAGGATGGTATTTTTAAAATCTACCGTTCTTCCCTGGGAATCGGTGATTCGTCCGTCATCCAGCACCTGCAGGAGGATGTTGAAGACATCCGCATGGGCTTTCTCGATCTCATCAAAGAGAACCACACAGTAAGGTTTTCTCCGGACTGCTTCTGTCAGCTGTCCGCCTTCCTCATAGCCCACATATCCGGGAGGAGCTCCGATCAGACGGGAGACGGAGAACTTCTCCATGTATTCACTCATATCGATACGGACCATGTTGGATTCATCATCGAAGAGTCCTTCTGCCAGGGCTTTTGCCAGCTCGGTTTTACCGACACCGGTGGGCCCCAGGAAGAGGAAGGAACCGATGGGCTTATCCGGATCCTTGATCCCGGCTTTCGAGCGAATGATGGCTTCTGTTACCTTCTGAACACCTTCATCCTGACCCACTACTCTCTTGTGGAGTTCCTTATCCAGATTCAGGGTTTTATTCCTCTCTGACTCCGTCAGTTTGGTTACAGGAATACCCGTCCAACGGCTGATGATCTTGGAGATTTCTTCCTCGGTAACGGATTCATGAACCAGGGAATTGCCATCCTTCCTGGCCATTTCCTCCGCCTCAGCCAACTCCTTCTGAAGTTCCGGAAGCTTCCCATACTGGAGTTCTGCTGCCTTGTTCAGGTCGTAATTCCTCTGGGCGATCTGGATCTCATTATTGATAGCTTCGATATCTTCTTTCAGTTTGGAGACCCTTTCCACCGCAGACTTCTCCTGATCCCAGGTGGCTTTCTGAGTCTGGAAGCTCTCTTTGAGATCTGCCAGTTCTTTCTGAAGATGGGCCAGTCTTTCCTGGCTGAGATGGTCTGTCTCCTTCTTTAATGCGGCTTCCTCAATCTCCATCTGCATGATCTTACGCTGGATCTCATCCAATTCTGTGGGAAGGGAATCCAGTTCCGTTTTGATCATGGCGCATGCTTCATCCACCAGGTCAATGGCCTTATCCGGGAGAAAACGGTCGGTGATATAACGATTGGAAAGGATAGCTGCACTCACCAGAGCTCCGTCCGTAATCTTAACTCCGTGATAAACCTCATAGCGGTCCTTCAATCCACGGAGGATGGAAATGGTATCCTCCACCGTAGGTTCATTTACCATAACCGGCTGGAAACGTCTCTCCAGAGCTTTATCCTTCTCCACGTATTTGCTGTATTCATTGAGGGTGGTGGCACCGATACAGTGAAGCTCTCCTCGGGCAAGCATTGGTTTTAAAAGGTTGCCCGCGTCCATGGATCCTTCGGTTTTGCCGGCGCCTACGATGGTATGAAGCTCATCGATAAAGAGGATGATCTGCCCCTCACTGGCCTTGATCTCCTCCAGGACGGCCTTCAGCCTTTCCTCGAACTCTCCACGGTATTTGGCTCCGGCCACCAGAGATCCCATATCCAGGGCAAAGACTCTCTTATCTTTCAGAGAGTTTGGTACATCCCCTTTTACGATACGCTGGGCCAGACCTTCTACTACCGCTGTCTTACCAACACCGGGTTCCCCGATGAGAACCGGGTTGTTTTTGGTCTTTCTGGAAAGGATCCGTACCACATTCCGGATCTCACTGTCTCTTCCGATCACAGGATCCAGCTTCTGCTGTCTGGCTCTTGCCACCAGGTCATAACCATACTTCTCAAGGGTTTCATAAGTTGCTTCCGGATTGTCGCTGACTACTTTCTGGTTGCCCCTCACCGTGGACAGAGCCTGAAGAAAGCGCTCCCGGTTGATCCCGTAAGCCTGGAATAAACTTTTGATCTCTTTGTTGGGATATTTCAACAATGCAAGGAAGAGATGCTCCACAGATACATACTCATCCCCCATCGCCTTGGACTCATCTTCCGCACTGACCAGAACCTGATTCAGACTCTTGCTGATATAGGTCTGTCCTCCACTGACCTTAGGTTTCTTCTCGATCAGCTGCTGTGCCTGGGATAAGAAAGCTTCTTTGTTGATCTCCATTTTCTCGATAAGTTTCAGGATCAGGCTGTCGCTGACTGTCAGAAGACTGTAGAGAAAATGCTCCTGGTCAATCTCCGGATTTCCATACTGATAAGCAAGTTTTTCGCAGTCCTGAACTGCTTCAATCGATTTCTGTGTAAATTTATTAATATTCATAACGACACCTCCTGGTTCGTGATTTTTCATTTTGTTATATGTTAACTATAACACTAACTACTATATATCACACTTTATTAGCCAAGTCAAGCATCGAGTGCTAATTATTTTTATATCTGTATTTTTCCTGATCCGACAAACATCTTTACTGAAAAAAGGAGAAAAAATTGCAGGATGAAGCATCATTTTCCCTTCTGTTAAAATTTACATTCTTTTGTAACCATGGTATTCTATTGATAGAAATGCTAAATATATTTGATCATAAAAGATAAAGAGGAAACGACATGGTAAAAAGAATGAATTCGCATGTTACCATGCAGAAAATCATACCGCAGGCGGATAAGAAATACAGAGAACTGTGGGAGATTCCCGAGGACCATCAGAGTATCGGACTCATCTCCTGCGACGTGGAGGACGTGATGGATTTTGCCCTGGATGATGCATCCAAGAAAGCCCGGATCCAGATTCTTCATGTGGAGACAGTGTACGGTGGTGTGGAGTACGCATGGAGCCGCTATGGCGGGGAGATCACTGCTGTCATCTCCGGCCCCAAAGTGGAAGACGTTAGAAGCGGTTTACATTACATTAGAGAATATATAGAACATAAATGTGGTTTGTATGTGATAGATGACGATGAATCCATGGCATACTATGTGGACTATATGCCGAAGATCGGCAGGTATAATCAGCAGAAACTGGGGCTTCCTGCAGATACTTCCCTGGCTTACCTGGTTGCCACTCCTGTGGAGGCGACTTATGCGCTGGACAGGGCATTGAAATCAAGTGATACAAGAATCATGGAATTTTTTGAAACCCCCACCCGGGTAAATACCGGAGGGGCTCTGCTCTGTGGGACGGAAGCAGCATGTAAATCTGCGGTAGCTGCCTTTGCCAAAGCGGTGGAATACTGTTACGCACATCCCATGGATCTGGATTCTTAAAGAACGGAGGATATCAGTTATGAAGATCATACCTATAGAGGCCCATGTTTTATCTCAGAAACTCATCGCGAATGTCAATCCCGAACTGGCCAGGATGTACAATGTACCGGAAGGTCATCACAGTATCGGCCTCTTTGCAACAGATAATGATGATGTAGCTTATCTTGCGGTGGACGATGCCACCAAAAAAGCCAATATCAAGGTTCTGCATGCGGAGACTTTCTACGGCGGACAGACCTGCTCCTGGAGCAAATATGGCGGCAGCGTTGTGGTTGTTTTCTCCGGCCCCAAGGTTCAGGATGTGCGGAGCGGACTGGCCTATGTGAATGACTACGTAAAGAATCAGTCCGGCCTCTTTAATCTTGACGGGGATAGCGGCACTGCCTTCTATGCAGACTGTATCCCGAGAGTCGGAAAATATTATCAGGAGAAATTCAACATACCGGAAGGTATGTCTTACTCCTATCTGGTAGGCGGCCCGATCGAGACCAATTTCGCTCTGGATAAAGCCTTAAAATCCAGTGATACCAAGATTGCTCATTACTGGTATCCGCCCAGCCATGCCAATTCCAGCGGAGCCATCCTGTATGGAACCGAATCCGCCTGTCGTTCCGCAGTGAATGCCTTTATCGATACTCTGAAGGCTGCCACGGCAAATCCCATGGGCATCTGATTTTGACTAATTATTATAATCAATAAAAAAATTCCGGTTATCTAACTGTCCATCCAGGAACAGTCACATAACCGGAATTATCTTTTTTCTTAATCCTCCACAAAGATCCGATACAGCATGACCATGATATCCTCCAATGATACCGGCTGCGGAGTCATGGCCGTGATGGGGTCTTTCAGGATCTCCTCTGCCATCTCCAGATTCACCATACGGTGGTCAGGCTGATATTCTTTGATGGAACGCAGTTTCAAAACATCATCTCTGAAATGTTTATATGCTCTGATCGTCTTATCTGCGATCTCTTCTGCTTCTTCGTTTCCGTTAAAATCCACTCCCAGAATCTTTCCTGTATAGAGGATTTTATCCTTCCTGGCCCCTGCGATATGACGCACCATCTCAGGAAATGCATAGGCGCAGGCAGCGCCGTGAGGAATGTGGAAACGGGCGCCGATCTCGTGGGCGATGCAATGACCGATGTGGACCAGACAATCCACCAGAAGGAATCCCCCATAGGATGCAAGGATCATCATCTTTTCTCTGGCGACGATATCGGTTCCATCTTTTACTGCCCTGGGAAGCCAGGTTATGACATCTTCCATAACCTTCTCACAGATCAGGTCAGTCATAGGATTGCTTGCGTTGGATGTATAGGCCTCAAAGGCATGTGAGAACACGTCAAGTCCGGTCTCCGCTGTGATCCGCGACGGAAGTTCCAAGGTCAGCATAGGGTCCAGCAAAGCATACTCACTCATGGAATTCCTCACATCAATCGGATGCTTATTCCCCTCTTTCAGGTCGGTGATCACGATCCAGTTGGACAGCTCACTTCCGGTGCCCGATGTGGTAGGGATACAGATCAGCCGGTCCGCAGGAATCATCTTATCTTCCTTCCCCACAAAATCGAGAATCTTACCCTGGTTAACACGCATTACATTGATGCCCTTGGCAGCATCCATGGTGCTTCCACCGCCAATAGCTATGATGCAGTCGCAGCCGGCCTGTCTACACAGGAGGGCGCCTTCATCCACCAGGTCACTGGTGGGATCCGGAGTGATCTTATCGTACACTTCCACGACAAATCCGGCATTCTCCAGAATATCTATGATCTTGCCGGAGATTCCGGCCTTGGCAATCCCCTGATCAAATACAAGGAATGGTTTCTGATATCCATTTTCCCGGCATAGATCCGGCAATAATTTGACGGAATCATATCCTTCAATCACTTTTGTCTTCTGAACCAGACAATACGGTATCATTCAAGTCACCTCTATCTGAAATATAGTATAAAGATATCTTTACAATTTGTTCTCCAGGAAATAAGTATGGATCCTCTGCCCGTTCACCAGTTTGTTGCCACGGAATATCTTCTCCATCTCCATAAGGTATTCCAGGTGGGCCATGGTTTCACCCATGGCAAACCAGATCTGGCGCTTGGGGGCAGTATCCCAGCTTTCTCCGTGTAAAGACCAGGTAAGCCTGGACGCCACCTCGTAACCGCTGCTTCCGGGATGTTCCCTGAGCACTTGTAGGATCTCATTCAAACGTCTGCTGTGATGTTCTGTTATCTCTTCCACCCTCTGGGGTAAGGTCTTTCCCTGGATACCTCTATGGGCCGGGTAGGCGATCTCGATATCATAAGTCAGCATACGGTGAAGATTAATCAGATATGTGGAAAGAGAATGCTTTACACCGGGCCAGACAGTAATATTGGGGGTGATATCATAAAGGATATGATCGCCCAGGAACATGATCTTCTCTTTCTCCAGATAGTAACACATGTGCTCCGGTGTATGTCCCGGCATAGCCAGGGCGGTAAAAGTCAGATCACCGATTTCTATCTTATCCCCATCCCTCAAAGGAACCACATCATAATCCGTATCCGCCGCATATACGATCATAGGATTTCTTTTTGCAGCTTCTACTAAAGCTTCCTGAGGAAACCCTTCCTGGCGGAATATGGCATCCATCTCCCACCGGTATTTGCGGTGCTTCCACTTCCTTATCAGCTCATGTTCCAGCTTGCTCATGTAGATTTTTGAATCTTTGGACCGGAAACCGGGTGCAAGGCCACAATGATCAGTGTGCAGATGGGTGATCAGAAGATTTGTATGATTCATGGATATCCCAAGCTCCGCAAGCCCTGCGTCCAACGCATCCTTGCAGTCCGGGTTATTGAATCCTGTGTCGATCACTACGCTCTCCCCCCGGGATTTAAGCACATAGCAATTCAGGTTTTTTAAGGCGTTCCCCTTCAAAGGGATATCGATCCGGTATATCTCCGGATTCTCGTGTAATAGTTCAACCATATTTCCTATCTCCTTGTAGCTTATAATACCCCTTTGGTAGACCAGACAGAACCCTCCAGCCTCTCCTCGTACATGGTCGCCATATCCAGAGCTTTTCCGAAAGCTTTAAAGGTTCCTTCCGCGATGTGATGATTGTTACTCCCGGCCAGTTGCCGAATGTGGAGATTCATCCCTGCAGTGTAGGTAACCGCATAGAAGAATTCACGGACCATCTCCGTGTCCATCTCTCCGATCTTTGGAACCGAGTAGTCAGAGTCAAAAACCAGGTAGGGACGGCCGGACAAATCTATGGCACAAAGCATCAGGGTCTCATCCATCGGCAAGATAAAATGCCCGTACCTCTTTATGGCCTTTTTCTCCCCCAATGCTTCCTTGATTGCCTGCCCAAGGACGATTCCGCAATCCTCAATGGTGTGATGGGAATCCACAGTCAGATCACCGTTACAGGCCAGTTCCAGATCAAACAGACCATGTCTGGCAAACCCATTGAGCATATGATCAAAGAAACCGATTCCCGTGTCAATATTCGTCTTACCTGTCCCGTCCAGATTCAAAGTACAGGTAATATTTGTCTCTTTTGTCATTCGTTTTACCGTAGATATTCTGGCTTCCATTTCTTATTTTTTCTCCATTCAATGCCGTTGTTATACTCTCCTTCTATTATCCTTTATCCTGCATCCGATATCAAGGGGAAATATCAAGCAAAATACCATTGAAATCTTGGCTTTTTAACTAAAAAAGTGCCCCGTAAACGGGACACTTGCAGGATGTATATATGATGTATATATTAAGTATGTCCGGAAGACTCAGGCTACCATGATCAATACTTCGATCAATCCGAGAACAAATCCGATGACAGCTCCCAGATTCACAATGCTTCCTAATTCCTTCTTCATGATGGATAAGACCAGTTCTTCCACTTCCTCCACTTTCATGGAGTTAATGCGGTCTTCTACAATTTTTGAGAAATCCAGGGCTTCTATGGCTTTACCAAGATAGGTATTGACCAGCATCTCATAGACCTGCGTAGTCATACATACCAGATTGATGCCATTATCATCAACCATGGCAATGCCTTCCCCCACTGTTTTGTCACCCAGAGCCCTTATTTCCTTAGCGATGGCTCTCTCCAGGTACTCCTGTCCATTTTCGTCAATGAATTCTTTCAGTTTCTTCTCTACCATCTCACCGATACTGGTGAGGAATCCTCCCCCGATCATCATGCCAAACATGGATTCCGACAGTTTTTCCTGGGCAATCACCACGATTTTATCCACTAATTTATGTGCCAGATCCATCTCTTCTACACGGTCCATCAGGTACTTGGCACCGGACTCCTGGGCAAAAAGAGCCATCTCATGGAGAGAGTCTTCATCCGTAAAGTTCAGAGCGGTGTCCTTCAAAGTCTTCTGGGATGCTTTCTGCTCGTCGACCCATTTTCTTACCGCATCTGCCAGTTGATTTTTCATATTGTCTGACAGCAGAATCCCGCTCATGACTTCTGTAGTCAGTAGCTGGTTTTTAACCACATTTCCGATACCCCGGGCCAATCTGGGCTGTCCCTTGGGAATTACTCCCGGGGTAAAGGGAAGTTTCCGCCCCCATATTCTGATCTCATATCGGGGATGAAACAGCATCTTCACTGCAATCCAGTTTGTCAGATAACCGATTATTGCACCGACCAGCGGTGCGGCAATCATCTTCCAGGAGATCACATTCCATATCATAATATCATTCCTCTCTCTGTTCCTGTTTATAATAATCTGCCATAGTTTCCGGTTGTCGTCCATCTTATCACTGCGAATCTTCAGGGTCAAAAAAGCCGCTTTCTTCTGCTTTACCCCAGAAATCTCTGAGCACTTGCCCATAATTGGTAAGATTTACTTCATAGTATCGGTCCCAATCCTCCGGCAGCAGATATTGATTCTCTCTCCACAGGAATCTTTCATCCAGCAAGGTGATAACACCCACATCCTGAGCGCTTCGTATCACTCTCCCTGCCGCCTGAAGCACCTTGTTCATGCCGGGAAAACGATACGCATAATCGTAGCCTTTCTTGCCGTGCCGGTCAAAATATTCCTGGATGATATCCCTTTCCATTCCGATACCCGGCAGACCGGTCCCGACGATAAGGACTCCGATCAGCCGGTTGCCCAGCAGATCGATTCCTTCCGAGAAGATACTTCCCAGCACACAGAATCCAACCAGGGAATCTTCTCTCTCCTTGCAGAAATAGGACAGAAATTCCTCCTTCTCCTCTTCTCCCATGGAAGGATTCTGAATCAGAATCTCCGACAGATCAGTCAGATCCTCTTTCACCAGTTCCAGTGTATGCTCCATCATCTCATAGGAGGGAAAGAAGACCATATAATTGCCCTTTCTGACTTCTATATTGGTCTTGATATAAGCAAGAATCTTTCGATATTCCTCCCGGTTTCTTCTGCTGTAACGGCTGGTAACATCATTGGAGATGCAGATCAGACGCCGTTTCCCCTCAAACGGAGAAGGGATGGAGAAAGCTTCAGCTTCCTCCCCGTACAGAAGATTCCGGTAATAAGCCATGGGAAGCAATGTTGCGGAGAAGAAGATGGCAGAGCAATTTCCCTCCAGGATCGTTTTCAACTGGGCGGATGGGTCAATGCAGAACAAGCGGATGATAAATCCCTGTGATGACCACATCCCATAGATCCGATAGCCTTCCGTCATAGTATCCAGAATCCCCAGGAAATGTCTGAGGCGGAAAAAAACCTCAACAATCCATTCTCTATCCTCAAAATCAGGATGGTCTGTCAGATATTCCTGCAATTCATCCAGAAAACGGGTCAGGGGTAGATAGATCCGGTCCACATCCTCCATCTCCATATAATACTCTGATGTAGTCTTCCCGATGTCCCCGGCAGCATTCCTGAATTCCTTTTTTATCTCCGACACATTTCTCCTGCAGGCTCTGAGCTTTTTATGCAGATTTTTCTCGGTATCCGGTATCCAGGTTTTCAGCATGATCAGATCCTGCTCTATCAGATCAGCACTGTACATGCTCCTGGCACGCTCCACCAGGTTGTGGGCTTCATCAATCAGAAGAATCCTGGGATTTCCTCCACTTTCTCTGCCCACATAAGTCCGATTGACATGCGGATCAAAGACATAATTATAATCACAGATCACAAGATCCGAGAAGGCTGACGCCTCCAATCCCAGTTGATAGGGACATACCATATGCTTCCGGCTGTATCTTATGACCACTTCCCGGGTTATGGCATCCTCCGAGGTCAGCATGTCATATAAAGCATCGTTGATACGATCAAAGTGCCCTTCGGCATAGTCGCAGGCTCCCGGATTACACTCAGGTTCTTCCTGGAAACATATCCTCTCTTTAGCAGTCAGAGTCACAGATTTCATGCGGAGTCCCTGCTGCTTCAAGAAATGTAAGGTATCCTCAGCCACAGTTCTGGTTATGGTCTTGGCGGTCAGATAATAGACCTCCTCCGCCTTATTCTCAGATAATGCTTTCAGAGAGGGATAGATGGCTGATATGGTTTTTCCGATGCCTGTGGGTGCCTGGAAAAATGCTTTCTTCTTCTGGAGGATACTATGGTAAACCATGGCTACCAGCTTCTTTTGTCCCTCCCTGTATGAGTAGGGAAAGACAAGATCTTTGATGGTTTCCTGGCGTAGCTTACGGGCATGATAATAGGAGTCCGCCCACATCTTATAGGTATCTGTGAGGCGGAGAAACCATTCCGTAAGTTCCTGCCCTTCATGGATGGAACGGAATCTTTTAATCTCCTGGGTGTCCATATTGCAGTATGTGATCTGAACCCCTATGAGATCCAGCTCTTCCCTCATTAAATACATGGCAGCATAGCATTTTGCCTGGGCCAGATGCAAGGGTTTTGCCTCCGTGAACTCCAGCACATTTTGATAAACGCCCTTTATCTCATCGATATAATAAAGGACCTCATCCGGCTTCCTGTCCCCGGCATCATCTTCATTCAGGTAAGCTTCCATGGTAATCTGTTCATTTTCCCTGAAACTTCCATACCCGGTATGATCTATCCCGTCCGCTCTTCCCTCCAGGATGAGCTGATACCCTTCCATGGGCCATTCTGTCTTCAGGGGAACTTCAGCCTGATATGTAATTCTCTGTTCTCTCTGGATCTTTCGGTGAATCCTGCTGCCGGCCTGCATGGTCTCCACATCGGCCACCAAACTTCCCTGGCTCCGGATATCTCCCTCTCTCAGCAGAAACTCCACCAGGTTCCTTACTGATGTCCTGATCCTTCCATTTCGGTATGTGAACATGATAATTCCTTCACTCTAGAAAGAAAAAGTCCACAGAGAGGGGCAAAACTCGCTGTGGACAATTCCCGTATAATACTAACCTTTAACTTAGGGGATTACACTATTATATTACATGATGTATCCCTATATTTCATCGTTGTTTTTTGTCAAACCTGTGAAATAATTCGGCTTATTTCTAATACTTTTAATAAAAAGTTTGTTCCTTTGATACAGAAAACCAAAAAAACACTTGTTCTTATTTTATTGCGGCAATTGCTCAAGGATACCGGGAATCATCTGTTTCTTTCTGGATACGACCCCTTTCAGCACTGTACTTCTGTCTTTCACTTCAACGCCAAAAGCTTCCTGGATGACTTCTTCCCCAAGGTCTCCACAGATCAGTACCTCCGAGGATTCCTCCAGGATATTTGTCATCATAAAATAAACCATATCCAGTCCGAAGCTCTCTTTCACTTCCTCCATATACGGAAGAAGTTTTTGTTTGCAGGACTCCAGTTCATCCGGATTCATGGAGGAAATCTGACCAACACCAAAGTTCACTTTACCCACATTGAACTTCTTGAAATCCTGATAGAATATCTCTTTTGCAGATTTATTGCGGAGATTGCTTCCTGCATCAAACATCTTCTTGGCGTAACTCTCAATCTCAACTTCCGCGATGGAAGCAAGTTTCTCGGCGATCAGCTTATCGATGGCTGTGCAGGTCGGAGAGCGGAACATCAAGGTGTCTGATAAGATGGCAGACAACATGAGCCCGGCAATGTTCTTCGGAATCGGAACATCATTCTCCATGTACATCTGATAGATGATGGAACAGGTACATCCCACCGGCTGATTCCGGAAATACAATGGAGTGTTGGTCTGGATATTACCTAATCTGTGGTGATCGATAATCTCCAGGATGTCGGTCTCCTCATAACCATCTACCGCCTGATCGATCTCGTTATGATCCACCAGGATCAGTTTCTTGCGATCCAGATCCAACAGATTACGTCTTGACATCATACCGATATAGTTGTCATGGGAATCGGTGACAGGGAAATCTCTCACACGCTGTTTCGCCATGATTTCCTGGATATCTTCCACATAATCGGAACTCTTAAACTGAATGATGTCTTTGCTGGTCATGAAATATTTCACGGGCATGCTGTGGTTGATGAGGCGGGCAACGGTATAGGTGTCATAAGGCGTTACGATGATCCGGCAGTTATGCTCCCTTGCCAGTTTGCGGATCGTTTTCGACACGGCTGCACCTGTAGCTACGATGATACACTGGGCCTCCATCTCGATGGCACACAGCTGGGACTCATAACGATTTCCCAGAAGAACCATGTCCATAGGCTCGATATAGCCTTCCATCATATCAGGGTTGGCTGCGGCAATGAGTACATGTCCTTCCTCAAAGTTCCCTTCCAGATCGCCCACGATCATCTCACCGTCAATCGTCTCCACGATATTGGCATAACTGGTTTTCGCCTTGGATAAAATCATGTTATCATAAACATCCATGTTAGAGTAGGCGATATCGCCTACAGTGATCACGCCATCAAGCTTCTGCCCTTCCAGAATCGGAAGAGTCACAATCTTCTGGCTTCTCATAATATCCCATGCTTTCTTCAGGGAAAGATCCCCGTCAATCCCTTCCGTCTTACGGATCGCCAGATCGGATACCTGGGGTCTGAAATCCTTAATATATTGAGGGGATTCCACTCCAAAATAATCTACCACAAATGAGGTCTCCTCATTCATATGACCTGCTCTGGAAGCATGATATACTATATTATCCCCGTTCCTTTCACTGATCTGATTCTTCAGATATGTGTAGGACAGGGCTGCACATATACTGTCTGTGTCAGGATTTTTATGACCGATTATAAAAACATCCTTCTTATCCATGTATGTCTCCTTCTCTTGTTATCTCGTCGATTCAAATGAATCGGAACTTATTTCTTACCACCAGGTATCATTTGAAATCTGCTCCTGTTTTTCCGGGATTCCATTTCCTGATACCTTCTTCCATACTCCGATCGGGAATGTCCTTTCAGTTCGAAGATCGGGATATGTTCATACATTATACTAACATATTTTTCCACGTTTTTCCTGTCTTTTGGATCAGAAAATGAAATTACTGCCAGCTTCTCAAATAATTTCTTCAGATCTGTACCATTTTGGATAGCTGTCATAAAGGTATAGACCAGGACGGTAGACCTGTAATATGACATCTGCATATCATTGACCAGGTAACTCCCCAACTCAGATACTCCATGCCAGCGGTTATCGATTCCATATCCATATCTGACATAGGCCAGATCATCATAAGACACACTCTTATATGGAAGATCTTTGTGTTCCCGGATCATGACGAGGCTTATTTCAGCAAATTCCACGTTGTGGTTCATGAAATAGTCTTCTCCTTGCCGGTCTTTCACAAAAAGACCCCAGGCCCAGAGATCTGATCTGCATCTTACAAACTGAAAAAAGGTATGGTAATCAATTTCCTGCTTCAAAACCTGGCAGAAAATCTGATGAAGATTGTAAAGAGGCGCTATCCCGTAGTAGTACATCATTCCCAGAAAGGCATTCTCCATCTTTTCATAATGGTCCATCTCTTTTTCCGCATCTCTGCTTTTAAGATAAAAATAAAAATGATTTTTCATGGAAGAAATCACATAGATCTCACTGGGAATTCCCTGTCTGCGGCTCCCTTTCCGGTAGGTGACCAACCCAAACCGCTTCAGATGTTTCAGCATATCCCAACGGGCTTCATCCATCTCTATCTCGTCAGAATCCCATATTTCCATCAAAAAATAAAGATAAAACTTAGGGATCATGTGGATGATCTGGCTTCTGTCACGGCAGAGCTCCTCATGGAAGGCAATCAGATAAGCATCCGCAGCCAGGCCCTCTTCATATTCTATTCCAATATGACGAAGCATAGACTGAGCTGCCTTCACGGATACATGATTCATAATGGATACAGGATGAATATCCATATCTATGCACTTTACCATTTCTGTATTAGCGTTTTCTTCCATAATATCCGTCCTGATCCCAAAATTTAAAAAAGAGGAGAAGAACTATTCCCTATTTCTTCTCCTCCAAAAACACTACATCTGCAATATTATAATCTTCAAGAAAATATATATTCTCTAACTTTCCTTGACAGGCATTATCTGCCACAGCATTTTTTGTATTTCTTACCACTGCCGCATGGACAGGGATCATTTCTTCCAATCTTAGGCGGTTTCACAACCGTGGTAGATATCTTCTGCTCTTTGTACAATTCTTTCTGGCGCTCCGGAGTAAGGATCGCATTCCACTGTTCCAGTCCATACAGCCAGTCTGCCTTGGCGGCTACCATGTTTTTATATAATTTTTCTTTGTCAAAGTCCAAGGAAACAACAGTATCCTCCTCCATCTCTTCGATGGGGTTGGGAACTTTCAGACTGTCATTGATCCCGTCAAGATAACCTACAAAGTAAAGCAGATCCATATTATATTTCTCTGCCAGTTCCCTAACAGTACCGCTAACCGGCTCATCCGGATGCTCAAGAATCTGTTCGTAGACTGTTTTTTCCTGCTGGAAATAGCCGATCCAGAATCTCTTTCCGTCCTGGGTTCTGTCATCATGACTGTATGCAAATTCTCTCCATTGGCTTAATAAAGACATATCTGTTACCTCTCTCTAAATACTAATATATGATTAGTTTATACTATAACAAAAAGAAAAGGGAAAATCAACAGATGACTTCCCCTTAAGAGCGCGAGACGGGATTCGAACCCGCGACCCTCGCCTTGGCAAGGCGATACTCCACCACTGAGCCACTCGCGCATATGGCATGTACCTTCAAAACCACATACAGTAACATCTATTTAATTAAAAGCAAGCCTAAAAACTTCTCAGAAAAGTCATCTTTTCTTCGCCTGGTCAAG
>CAMNGO010000016.1 GCA_946538445.1 uncultured Lachnospiraceae bacterium | reverse complement strand
GAGCAGAGGACTGAAAATCCTCGTGTCACTGGTTCGATTCCGGTTCTGGGCATTTTTGGGGCATTAGCTCAGTTGGTAGAGCACTTGACTTTTAATCAAGTTGTCCGGGGTTCGAATCCCCGATGCCTCATATGATTCATCTCTGAGAGCCTTTAGTTGGTTCTCAGAGATTTTTTATTTTCCCGAAAAGAGTAAAAGATATGGAAATGATTATATGTAAAAAGCTCTTGAATCTGAAAAATGAAAAACGTATCCCTTTCCATATGCCGGGGCATAAGAGGAGTTTATCTGCTCAGGATATCATTCAGATGGATATCACGGAAATCCGCGACTATGATAACCTCCACCATCCGGAAGGAATGATTCTTGAATCCATGGAACAGTTGAGAGAAATCTATGGCACACAGAAATCCTGGTATCTGGTAAACGGGAGTACTGTGGGGATCCTTGCCTCTGTCTCAGCGGTTTGCCAGCCGGGGGATGAAATCCTTATGGCCAGAAATTGCCACAAATCAGTTTATAATACTGTTCGTCTACTGCATCTTAATCCTGTTTATCTCTATCCGGAATACTCAGAAGAGTATGATATGTTTCTGGATATCGGGGAGAAGCAGAAGGAGGAGATCAGAATCCTGTTGGAAGAACATCCAGGGATTAAGGCAGTGGTGATTACTTCTCCGACTTACGAAGGAGTTGTCAGCGACGTGGCAGGAATCAAGGAAATCCTGGAACCCTACGGGATTCCTTTGATTGTGGATGAAGCCCATGGCGCTCATTTTATCTTTAGTCAGGACTTTCCGGAGAGTGCTGTAAGTTGTGGGGCCGATCTGGTGATCCAGAGTATCCACAAGACCCTGCCATGTGTAACCCAGACTGCTCTGCTTCATCTGTGTTCTGATCTGGTTCCTGGTGACAGGATTGAAGAGATGCTTTCCATTTATGAAACATCCAGCCCTTCTTATCTGCTGCTGGCTTCCGCTGAATATGGGATCTGTTATACACAGGAGCATGCGGACAAGATGCAGGAATATGTGGATAAGCTCAGGAGATTTCGAAGCAAATGTGCAAAACTGAAGCATATTTCCTTATTTACTCCCCAAAAGAATCAGGTCTATGATTATGATATAGGGAAACTGGTTTTCCTGACAAAGGCGTCCAATATGACCGGGGCAGAGCTTTTCCGGCAATTGCTGGAGCGATTTCATATCGAGTGTGAGATGGAGACAGCTTTTTATTGTCTTGCCATGACTTCAATCAATGATACATCCGAAACATTTGACAGGCTGGAGGAAGCAATCTTCACCATAGATGAGGAGCTGGATAGTGTCCAAAGGGAGGATGCCGTAAAAGGCCTGCTCTTCTCCCGGAGACCTGAGCAATGCAGACCGGTCTGGGAGGTAAGAAGCGGGGAGAAGAAGAGTATCCCCCTGGAAGAGAGCATCGATGAAATCGCAGCGGATTACATCTATCTCTATCCGCCGGGGATTCCCGTTTTGGTTCCCGGAGAAAAAATCACAAAAGAAATAGTGGCAAATATAAAATATTACCTATATAATGGTTATAATGTACCAGCTCTAACCGGAGGGATTATAGAAGTGGCATGTTCCAAAAGTCTTCCGGAGGAAAGTAAATGATAGGAGTATCACAATGAAGGGAAAGTTTATCGTTCTGGAAGGCCCGGACGGATCCGGAAAGACAACCCAGATCAGCAGATTGAAAGAGTATCTCGAGGAGAAGGGAAGAGAGTGCCTGATTACCAGAGAACCGGGAGGAACCCGGATCGGGGAGGCTATTCGCCAGATTATCCTTAATCCGGATTATACAGAGATGTCGGATGTGACGGAGATGCTTCTGTATGCAGCTTCCAGAGCCCAGCTGATTCATGATGTGATCGGACCTGCCATCGAAGAGGGAAAGGTCGTGATCAGCGATCGGTTTGTGGATTCCTCCATCGTGTATCAGGGGATTGCCAGAGGGCTTGGAATCGAGACGGTTTCCCGTATCAATGCGCCGGGTATCGGGATATATCAGCCGGATCTTATCTTCTTTATCGATATACCGGAAGAGGAAGGATTAGCCAGAAAGAAAAAACAGAAGAAGCTGGACCGCCTGGAGCAGGAAAGCATCGATTTTCACCGTATGGTATCCGAAGGATACCGAAAGGTACTTTGTGACAGACCGGAAGTTATACGGATCGATGGCTGTCTTTCTGTGGAAGAGATCCATCGGGAGATCCGAAAATATATAGAGGAAGAGGCAGATGAATGATTTGGACCGGATCCTTGGAAATGAATCGATAAAAGATTATTTTCAGCACGCCATCGCCCAGGGCAGAGTTTCCCACGCTTATATCTTCGAGGGAGAAAAGGGATGCGGGAAAAAGATGCTTGCCGCCGCCTTCTCCAAGATTATGCAGTGTGAAGCCCCATCAGGAAAACCCTGTGGGAAATGTACTTCCTGTATCCAGATGGACCATCGGAATCATCCGGATGTTATCTGGGTGACCCATGAGAAAGCAAATGTGATCAGTGTGGGAGAGATTCGGAATCAGGTGGTGAATACCATAGATATCAGTCCTTACAAGGGACCTTATAAGATCTACATCATCGATGAGGCGGAAAAAATGAATCCCGCAGCTCAGAATGCAATCCTCAAGACCATAGAGGAACCGGCCGAATATGCGGTGATTTTTCTGCTGGCGAACAGCAGGGGAGCATTTCTTCCTACCATATTATCCAGATGTATCACCATGAGTGTCAAACCGGTACCGGATTATGCCGTTCGCCGATATCTGATGGAACAGGAAGGTATCGATGAAGGAAGAGCAGATTTCTATGCAGGATTCGCCATGGGTAATCTGGGAAGGGCCATCCGTATCGCACATTCCACCGAGTTTAATCAGATGAGAGAACATGCCTTTGGTCTTTTAAAATCCATGCATGAGTGGGAGATCTTCGAGCTGGATGAGATGGCAAGACAATGTAAAGCTTACAAGGATCAGATTAATGATTACCTGGATATCATGCGCCTGTGGTTCCGGGATATCATCGTCTGGAAGATTTTAAAGAATAAAGAAAAACTGTTTTTTTCCAATGCTTTGTCCTCTATTCAGGTCCAGGAAAAACAATTGTCCATGGAGGCAATCAACGAAATCAATGACAGGATCACTCAGACAGAGCGACAGATCAGGGCAAATGTGAATTTTGAACCCTCTCTGGATCTTCTCTTTATATTTATCCGTAGAAGATATCAGTGAGATGCAGATATAATGAAGGAGTAGTACAATGGTACAAGTGATAGGAGTCCGTTTCCGTGATAACGGAAAGATATATTATTTCTCCGCCGGAGATTTCGAGGTGGAGGTTGGAGATCATGTGATCGTGGAGACTGCCCGTGGGGTGGAATTCGGTAAGGTTGTGCTCGGCAAGCGGGAAGTGAAGGAGGAGAAGATCGTCTCTACTTTAAAATCTGTGATCCGTATCGCCACACCGGAGGATGAGAAAACCCAGCAGGAGAATAAGATTAAGAGCAAAGAGGCTTTTGATATCTGTCTGGAGAAGATTAAGAAACATGATCTGAAGATGAAGCTGATCGACTGTGAATACACCTTTGATAATAATAAGGTATTATTCTATTTTACCGCCGATGGACGTATTGATTTCCGGGAGCTGGTGAAGGATCTGGCAGCTGTGTTCCGAACCCGTATCGAACTGCGCCAGATCGGTGTCAGGGATGAGACCAAGATTAAGGGTGGAATCGGTATTTGTGGCAGAAGCCTGTGTTGTAGTACTTATCTCTCAGAGTTCATTCCGGTGTCTATCAAGATGGCCAAGGAGCAGAATCTGTCCCTGAATCCTACCAAGATATCAGGGATGTGCGGCCGTCTTATGTGCTGCCTGAAAAATGAGCAGGATACCTACGAGTATCTTAACAGTAAACTGCCGAATGTGAAGGATGAAGTATCTATCGTTGGCGGCGGCAAGGGTGTGGTACATAGTATCAACGTGCTCCGACAGACGGTTAAACTGATCATCACCACGGATAAAGATGAGAAAGAAATCGTGGAATATCCTGTGAGCCAGATCAATATCCGTCAGAAGAGGAAGAAAGAGAAAATCAAGATGGATAATGAGCTGAAGAAATTGGAAGCTCTGGAGAAACAGGAGGCAAAATCCAAATTATAGAAAGGACGGATCCGCTTGGACCATATGGAGAAAAAGCCGGATGAGAGGCTGGATGATCTTCAGATCAAAGGATACAAGATCCTGCAGAAGATAGATGGGTTCTGTTTTGGGATGGATGCTGTCCTGCTATCGGATTATGCCAGAGTGAAGAGGGATGCTAAAGTGATGGACCTGTGCAGCGGCACTGGAATCATTCCCATCCTTCTGGAAGCCAAGTATCCCCTGGATTCGGTAACTGCTCTGGAATATCAGGAATCTTATGTGGAAATGGCCCGAAGAAGCCTGATGATCAATGGGCAGGAGAGAAAGATCCGCATCGAACAGGGAGATGTTAAGGAAGTAAGAAAGCTCTATGGGCAGGATTCCTTTGATTATGTTACCTGTAACCCTCCTTACATGACAGGGAGTCATGGGAAGATAAACGGGGAATACGAAAAGGCCATATCCCGCCATGAGATCCTATGCACTCTGGAGGATGTGGTGTCTGCTTCCGCCTGGCTGTTAAAGCACAGCGGGCATCTGGTCATGGTACACAGGCCCTTCCGCCTGGCAGAGATCATGAGTACTTTAAAGAAATACAAGTTAGAGCCAAAGCGTATGCGGCTGGTCTACCCCTATGTGGATAAAGAACCTAATATGGTGCTGATCGACGCGGTAAAAGGAGGAAAACAGAGGATAACTGTGGATCCTCCTTTGATTGTTTATCAGGAGGATGGAACATATACCGATGAGATCTATCATATCTACGGGATGAATATTCAATCGGACGGAGAAAGATTATGACAGGGACTTTATATTTGTGCGCAACCCCCATCGGGAATCTGGAAGATATCACTTTCCGGGTTTTAAGAACCCTTAAAGAAGTAGATCTAATTGCGGCAGAGGATACCAGAAACAGCATCAAGCTGTTGAATCATTTTGAGATTAAAACCAAGATGACCAGCTATCATGAATACAATAAGATCGATAAGGCTGTCTACCTGGTTGAAAAGCTGAAGGAAGGAATGAATATCGCCCTGATTACTGATGCGGGAACACCCGGGATCTCTGATCCGGGGGAAGAACTGGTGAAAATGTGTTATCAGGAAGGAATCGAGGTGACTTCCCTGCCGGGAGCCTGCGCATGTATCACTGCCTTAACCATGTCCGGACAGGCTACCAGGAGATTTGCCTTTGAAGCTTTTCTTCCCTATGACAAGAAGGAACGATCCGCAATACTGGAAGAACTGAAAAAAGAGACCAGGACCATCGTTTTATACGAAGCTCCACATCGGTTGAAGCGAACCCTGCGGGAATTATTCGATGTTGTGGGAGAAAGAGAGATCACAGTCTGCAAAGAACTTACAAAACGCCATGAGAAGAAGTTACAGGGAACTTTGAAGGAAGTGGTGGACTATTATGAAGAACATGATCCCAGAGGGGAGTATGTTCTGATACTGGCCGGAAGACCGGAGACGGAGAGGCAGGAAGAAGAGCAAAAAAAATGGGAATCCATGACAATCCAGGCCCATATGGCAATTTACGAACAACAGGGGATTGATCGTAAATCTGCCATGAAAAGGGTTGCAAAGGATCGTGGAATCCCAAAAAGAGAGGTATATCAAGCTTTACTTGATGAAGAAAACTGATTCAGATCAGAAGTCCTTCATCAACTGAATGATATGGATCAGTTTTTCTTTTTTCTCAGAAGGAAAATCTTTCAGAGCATTCAGTATCTCCCTGTCAAGGGCATCGTCCTTATAGTCCTGGTCGATGGTGCCCGCGAGATAATCCAGAGACATGCCCGTAAGCTGTGCATAATAAGTAAGCATCCTCAAAGTCATCAAACTGCGGTTGTTCTCTACATTACTGATATAACCGGGAGTTACTCCCAACGCCTTAGCTACCTGGTCCTGTGTGAGATGGTGTGCCAGACGTATCTGTTTCACTTTTTTTCCTAAATCTGAAGTCATAGAATCGCTGCCTTTCTTAACGTGTTACAAATAAATAATCAATAATTTAACACATAGATGAGCCGAATGGGTAATACGGCATGTTTTTCAGGTATTATATTATATTTCTTGATATATTATATAACATTTCAGCGAAAAAACAACCATATCCCGAAGAAAAATGGAAAAAAAATACAAAAATTTATGTAAAATTTTGATGAAATCCAAGTAAACAACAATCTTTGTCTTTTTTTTGGCAATATATATAAAATCGGAAAGGGCTGTACAAAAAAAGAGTTTGCGTTGCACAAACTCTTCTTTATGACTTACAGAAGATAATCAGGTAATGCAACACCAAAACCATGATGAACAAAACCAATATGCTCTAATGTAATATGTTCGATGGTTATTTTGTTTAATGACATGTGCATAATATGTACCTCCTATTAAGTTTATTATCTATAATATATCAAAATTAAGATTTTTTGTATAGATTATTTTCCAATGTTCAAGTAAAAAAACTAGTCATTTCAGGGAAGGAAATAAGAAAATAAGATGGAGTTTTTTGATATAAGAAATCCGGATGGAACCGTGACAGGAAAAGTGAAAGAACGTGAGCTGGTACACAGGGATGGAGATCTCCACGGGACCGTCCACATATTTATTGTAAGAAAGGGCAGGGGGGAGCCGGAGATCCTTCTGCAGAAGAGAAGCGCCCACAAGGATTCTTTCCCCGGCTGCTATGATATCTCCGCTGCCGGGCATCTATCCGCCGGGCAAGACTACATGGAAGCAGCCTGCCGGGAGCTGGAGGAGGAGCTGGGAATCCATGCCGAGACAGAAGACCTTCACTTTATCGGTTATCATGAAGGCTTCGACAAGGAGATATTCTACGGAAAACCTTTTATCAATCATGAGATTAGTGCGATCTATCTCTATGAAAAAGAGGTGGATTTCGGAAGGCTGGTCTTACAGGAGGAGGAAGTGGAGTCGGTATGCTGGGTTCCATTCTCCGTCTGTAAGGAAAAAGCTGCATCCGGGGACAAAGGTTACTGTCTCTTTGAAGATGAACTGGAGATGGTGGAGGCCTGCATCAGATAGAACAAGGAAACAAAAAAGGAGTTATCGTATGATAACTCCTTATTCTATGCAAATATAAATAAATCAGAAGATAATCTCGTCCAGGGCATCCAGACATGCGGCATGTTCAAATACCTCATCCTTACCCATGGTCATACTCTCTGCGATGATTCTTACCATCTCAGGGAAGTGGGGATCCATCTCATCCAGAGTAGGATATTTAAGGAAGAGGTGGAGAAGCTTCTTGATCCATTCCATGCCACGGTATTTAAAAATCTGATTGGTCAGGATATCTTCCACCTGATAGGGAAGGATCTGCAGCCAGATGCTGATACGTGACAGCAGATGCATGGTAAAGTAGATCTGACGGGACTCTCCGTACTCTGCGGTATTGATATAATGCTCCGCATAGTACATCATATTCTTTAAAGTCTCCTCTTCCATGATCTTGATCTTTCTTGGAGTGGGATCAAACTTGAGACGTACTCCATGGCGGTGCTTCAGGTAGGCACCGTAACCGCGACGCTCTGCATGATACTCGGACCAGTGCTGGAAAAGAGCTGTCTCACGGTTTTGGAAAAGCTCGCGATAGGAACTGAGATTATGAATCCGCGCATAATCCTTATAGTCCACATAATGGGTGAGCTCATGGAACATCAGGCGGTACAGTTCCGCCTCATCGACCCTCTTCAGATAAGGTCTCTTAAAAATCAGGGTGAAAGGTTCATCCATGGTCTTGGGATATTTCATGCAGGCAGCCACATGAGCCCAGTTGGCTCTGGCCTTGGCCTCGTCGAGAACACGGATATCACTCTCCGTGAAACCATAGTTCTTCTGGCAAGTATACATGTCATCCGTAGTGATTACCTGAAGATCATGATCATCGATCTTAAAAAAGTTCATATATGAAGTTTTGATCTTATTCAGTCTTAATTCTATCTGATCTGCCATAACTTCTTATCCTCATATGGGCCCACTGCATCTATTATCTTTATCTTATCACAGATATCTTTCCTAGTCAAAAAACGTTTCCTATCATTTTTTGGTTAATTCCGTCCGGAATGTTCCTTTGAACTGCTAAAAGACACAGAATTATAAGACAAAATATTTCCCTGCATCCTTTTTGACAGAATTCTTCAAACGGTTGCTGTGGGAGACCGCATGGATGAAATCTTCCACCTGCAGGCTTTGCCTGGAAGCCAGGGCTGCATAGGAGAAAGCCATTTCCAGCAGGGAGAGGGGCAGTTCCGGCCATCGGGTCTTAAGGTCTTCCGGCTGATTTTCGATTGTGGAGATATCCAACAGGATAGAGAGAAGCCTCCTGGTATCCTCCCGGGAGAAAGGATTCATTACTTTTGTTGCCTGGGATATGGCAGGGATGGATCCCTCCATGATTTCCAGGCAGAGTTCCTGCCCGGGCTCCTCCACCAGAATAGGGTAGAAGCGCCGGGAGAGGGCCTGGTCATATTTGATAAAACGATGGTATTCCCCGGAGGTGGTGGCTCCGATGATCTTGATATCTCCGCGGTCGATGTAAGGCTTGAGCATATTTGCTATATCATTGTTGGAACTCTCTGTGGAACCGGCTCCCACGATGGTGTGAATCTCATCTATAAATAAGATCACATCGGGATATTTGGCCAGTTCCTCCATGAGTTTCTTCATCCGCTCTTCCATTTCACCTACATATTTGGTACCGCTTAGCAGGGAAGTGGTAGTCAGTTTAAAGATCTTCTTATCTTTCAGAAGAGAAGGGGCTTTTCCCTGCTGCAGAGCATAAGCCAGACCTTCCACCACGGAAGTTTTTCCCACACCGGCTTCCCCAAGCAGGATGGGGGACTTCTTTGGAGAGATTAAAATGAGGGCCAGGTCTTCAATCTCCTGATCGCGGCCTATGGCCGGATTGGTCAGATAGCTTCTGGCATTCATATTGTAAGCGTAGTGGTTCAGGAATTCGCTGTTGATTTCCTGAAATGACATACTTCCTGATTTACTATTGCGTAATATTCCCGTGGAGGGAGAGAGATCAAGATACAGCGTCCGCTCCGCCAGCAATTCCGGCAGAGACTCGATGGTCCAAAGATCAGCCCGGGAAGATGTCCGGAAATATTCTTTCTCCCTTTCCAGATAAGCGGTCAGATCTTCCATGGAGGAATCTGCCTTTGTATATAAGGCCAGGGTGGATAAGAGGAGCTGCCGGATTACCTGCTCGTCTTCCACAGGAAGGCTGCGGTAGAAAAGGCCCTGATCCGCTATGGCAGGAATCAGGGGAAGGTGGTCTTCCGGTGATTTGATCATAATACCGTAAAAATCCTTCAGCGTCTGATTCATGATACCGGTTTCCCGGAAGGTTGACTTCATGGCAATCAAAGTCTGAAAATAGCTGGAATAGTAGGGGGTTTTCAAGATGTCCAGCATATTCAGACTGTCGGCCAGGTAGCTGTCTGCACAGTAACCGGGCAGGGACTGTTCCAGATTTTTCAGTCTGATACAGTCAGTAAAATAGCTGCGGTATAAGGATGTTTCCTCCGGAAAAGACATGCGGTCCCGGTTCCGGATCAGATTCTCCAGAAAAAATAAAAACAGCTCGTCATCCCCGAATTCTTCCACACGGTGGGGGGAAAGAAAGGTGGCACGCAGGGTGGTCATTTCCGCAGAGAGGGGATTGTCCGCCTGCAGAAAAAGAGCATGGGCTCTTGCCAGGGTATCTTTTAGAGATGTTTTCATAGGGGTTGTGGTCATGGTTCTTTTATCTCCTTTAATGTGTTCTGATTTCATGATATATAAATTCTTACGAATTATATACTCTTTATATGTAAAATTAAAAAAATCGTAAGAATTACTTGCGAGAATTCATTTAATTGGGTATTATAAAGGAACAACGACATAACGATAGTCTTGAATATTAGGGTATACAGATATGAAAAATAGCAGAATCATGATACTGAGCAGGCTGGAATCCACATGTAAAGAGATGGCGGCCTACTTTCGTGAGAGAACATACAGTGTGATCTGGTGTACGGAATATGATGGCGCTATCCGGATGTTGTCCAATGAAAAACATAGGCCGGATCTGTTTATTTTTGACCTTTCTGTTCCTGCCGGATCCGAATATGATGTGATGCGCAGCGCCAAACTCCATCCTGAGATCAGAACCGTCATCCTGGCGGAGGATGATCGCCTGGAGAGCCAGCTCTATGCCTATTCATTACAGATCGATGACTATATGATAAAACCTGTTCCCATGGAGCTGCTGGAAGCCCATATCGGTGCCATCCTTCGAAGGGACGTAAAGACCAACATATCCGTGAAGACGGAAGGGGCTTTGACGGTGGATTATGAAAGCAACCGGATCTATCTGGCCGGAGAACCGATGACTCTCACTGCCAAAGAGTTTTATCTGCTGGATTATTTTATCCATCACCGCGGTGTAATCCTTTCCAGAGACAAGATCCTGGATTCCGTGTGGGGATATGACTATGTGGGAGGATACCGGAGTGTGGATACGCTGGTGAAGAAACTCCGCGCCAAACTTACCAAGGATTATCCATATATAAAGACGGTATATGGGGTCGGCTATTGCTTTGATATATAACTGTTTTGATATATTAGGGAAAAGAATTACAGGAGGAGAAAAGTATGAAACGATTCAAAAAGATGATTGGTTTGTTTCTTGTACTTTTGATGGTAGTCTCTCTGATTCCTCAGGTGGAGGCGAAAGCTGCATCTAAGGTCAAAATCGTATATAAGAAGAAGACGACATCATATGCCAGGAAAAAGACCCATATCTATCTCAATGGCAAGAAGAAGGCAATCACAAAAACACCAACCTTTATGAAACAGGGTTGCTATGTAGGTCCGGCGTCCACGATATATAAAGCAGCCGGTATGGGTGTGGTTTACAAAGACGTGGGACATAAAACCCTGACACTTACCCGTGGCAATCACGAAGTTGTGATGACCAATGGCAGCGTGAAGGTATTGGTGGATGGCAAGGAGGTTATCTGGGATACCGCTCCCATCTATGCCAAGTATAAGAGCAGTGGGAAGAAACGCTGGATCGTCCCGATCAAAGATGTATCCCTGGCATTGGGAATAAATTATAAAGTGTCCAAAAATGTGGTTCAAGTGAATGCAGGAACTCCGATTATCGCACCTTCCAGCAATTCCAAGGTAGTCTTGGTGCTGGACGCCGGTCACGGGGGATCGGATTCCGGAGCATCAGGTAATGGTAACCTTGAGAAAACCATGACCTTAAGAATTGTCACCGAAGCCAAGAAGTATTTTGATAAAGATACCAGGTTCCAGGTGTACTACACCAGGACAGGAGATCAGACCCTCACTCTGGAGAATCGTTACACACTGGCCAATAACGTAAATGCAGACATCTTTATCAGTGTTCATATCAATTCTTATAAGTCAACATCCACCGGCACGGAGACCCTCTACAGCAGGGACCGGAATACCGTCACACAGAAAGGGAACATCACTTCCCTTGAGTTGGCAACGGCTATGCAGCAGGGGGCCTGCGCTGCAACAGGGTTTGAGAACCGGGGTCTGGTAAACCGGCCGAAACTCTATGTTTTAAAATACACGAATATGCCGGCCTGCCTGATCGAGTATGGTTTTATCTCCAACCGTACAGAGTGTATCTCCATGAATGCCAACATGCCTAACTATGGAAGAGCCTTGTATCAGAGCGTTGTTGATTTTATGAAGGCTAAGGGCAGGATTCGATAAATAGAAAATGCCTTATCATTTTTATAATGAAGGAGAACGACTCCCATGGAATGATTGTCCATGGGAGTTTTTTTATTATAAACCACAAAATATAGTGTAGGGGCGTATTGCGATACACAATTTCTCATGCTAGAATAAAAATGGATAAGAATATTCAAAAGGAGATTGCCAGGATGAATATTATAAAAAGAAGCGGAATGGAAGTCGAATTTGATGCCCGCAAGATCGCGGATGCTGTGAAGAAGGCCAATCTCTCCGTGGAGGAAAAGGAGAGAATGACCCAGGATCAGATTGATGAGATCGTGAGAAATGTGGAAAGAACCTGCATGAGCATGGGACGTGCTCTGAGTGTGGAGGAGATCCAGGACCTTGTGGAAAACCAGATCATGAATCAGAAAGCTTTCCATGTAGCGAGAAATTATATTACCTACCGATACAAGAGAGCCCTGGTGCGTAAGTCCAATACCACAGATAAGCAGATTCTCAGCCTGCTTGATTATAGCAACGAAGAAGTAATTCAGGAAAATTCCAATAAGAACCCTACGGTAAACAGTGTACAAAGGGATTATGTAGCCGGGGAGGTCAGCAAAGATATCACCAAGCGTTTTCTTCTCCCTGAGAACATATGGGATGCTCATGAAAAAGGAATCATCCATTTTCATGACACGGATTATTTTGCCCACCACATGCATAACTGTTGTCTGGTAAACCTGGAAGATATGCTGACAAACGGTACTGTTTTAAGTGATGTGGGAATCGATCAGCCCAAGAGCTTCACCACGGCCTGTAACATCGCCACCCAGATCGTAGCCCAGATCGCCAGTTGTCAGTATGGCGGACAGAGCATCTCACTGTCCCATCTCGTTCCATTTGTACAGATCAGCAGGGAGAAGCTGCGGAAAGATGTGAGAGAGGAATTCGAGGCAATTGGAATCCCGCTTGATGAGGATAAAATCAACGAGATTGCCGAGATGCGCGTGCACAAGGAAGTGAAAAAAGGTGTCCAGATGATCCAGTACCAGGTGATCACTCTCATGACCACCAACGGTCAGGCGCCTTTTGTCACAGTTTATATGTATCTGGATGAGGTGGAGGAAGGACAGGCCAGAGATGATCTGGCTCTGATCATCGAGGAGATGCTCAACCAGAGGATTCTGGGCGTGAAAAATGAAAAGGGTGTCTACATTACCCCCGCCTTTCCCAAACTGATCTATGTGCTGGAGGAGGACAACGTCCACGAAGACAGCAGATACTATTATCTGACCAGACTGGCAGCCAAATGTACTGCCAAGAGAATGGTACCGGATTACATTTCCGAGAAACTCATGTTTGAACTGAAGGGAGACTGTTATCCCTGCATGGGCTGCCGGTCATTCCTGACACCGGACCGGTCCGAAGGAGGCTATGAGAACATAGCCAAGGCCGGGAATTATGTTCCTGGCAGGCACAAGTACTATGGACGTTTTAATCAGGGGGTTGTCACACTCAACCTGGTGGATGTAGCCTGCTCCTCGGGAGGCGATATGGGGGATTTCTGGGAGATCCTGGATGAAAGGCTGGATCTCTGCCATGAGGCCCTGATGCTCCGGCATAAAAGGCTTCTTGGAACCCGGTCTGATGTGGCGCCTATCCTGTGGCAAAATGGTGCCCTGGCCCGTCTGGCGAAAGGGGAAACCATCGACAAACTGCTCTATGGCGGTTATTCCACCATATCTCTGGGCTATGCCGGGCTTTGTGAATGCACCAGATATATGACCGGGGAAAGCCACACCGAGAAAAAGGGCAAGGTATTTGCCCTGGCCCTCATGAGACATCTCAATGATGCCTGCAAGAAGTGGAAAGAAGAGAGCGATATCGACTTCAGCCTTTATGGCACCCCCATAGAAACCACCACTTACAAATTTGCCAAATGTCTGCAGGAACGTTTTGGGATCATCCCGGGAGTGACGGACCGCAATTATATAACAAACAGTTATCATGTCCATGTGACAGAAGAAATCGACGCCTTCGAGAAACTGACCTTCGAAGCGGAGTTCCAGGCTCTGTCCCCGGGCGGAGCCATCTCCTATGTGGAAGTTCCCAATATGCAGAATAATATCGAGGCAGTTCTGGCGGTCATGAAGCATATCTATGAGCATATCATGTACGCCGAGCTCAATACCAAGAGTGATTACTGCCAGATCTGCGGCTACGACGGGGAGATTCAGATCGTGAAAGACAAGAATGATAAGCTGGTCTGGGAATGTCCCAACTGCGGCAACCGCGACCAAAAAACCATGAATGTGGCAAGGAGAACCTGCGGCTATATAGGGACCCAGTATTGGAATCAGGGAAGGACTCAGGAGATTAAAGAGCGCGTTTTGCATCTGTAAAAAGTGTTCGATGTCTATGTGATATTATATGTTCAGAAATCTTACTTAGGAAGGAAATGTAAACTATGGAGAAATATCTTGATCGTGCGCGGGAACTTCGCGCTATCGTAACACCTCATTATAATTGCGCCCAATCAGTCCTGCTTCCCTTCGCGGAAGTTTTCGGAATGAGTGAAGAAGACGTCATGCGAATCGCGGTTCATTTTGGTGCCGGTATGAAGATGGGATCTGTATGCGGCGCAGTTACCGGAGGACTGATGGCTTTGGGACTGGCGGGGATCGATTCTGCTCAGGCTGCCAACGACTTCACCCGGAAGATTCGCACGAACCATGAAGGGCTGCTTGATTGCAAAGACCTGCTTAAGGTAAATGCTCAGCAGGGAGGCGATAAGAAAGCTCACTGTGATGATATGGTTTATGAAGCGGTTGAAGCAGTTTATGAACTTTTGAAAGAAAACGGCGTATTAGAATAATAGAGTAAGCAAAGAAATGAAGAGAATGGGTAAGGGGGGTCAGACCCCATTATGGGGTCTGACCCCCCTTACCCATTCTTTCCTTTTTTGGTTAGAAGCCGTGGCTGCCACCGCCACCGCCTCCTCCCCCACCGCTGCCACCGCCTCCGGAACTTCCTCCGGAGCCGCTGCTGCGTGGGTTGTAGGTTCTTTTCTTTCTCATATATTTTAAGGATCCATCATGAAATTCCTGTTTTGGATGAATCATAGCTATGAGTTCTTCGTGGGATGCCTGTCTTTGGGCAGAGATATACCTGGCGATCAGGTAGACCAACAGGAACGACAGGATCAGAGAAAGCAGGGCGTTGGTCACGTGTCTCATGGGCTCAGCGATGTGATAGCCCTGAAGGAGTAAAGCAGCTTCCGTAAATGCTTCTTTGGCGCATCCATAGTAATCACCTCTGGATGCCATCTTGTAGATGTTATCGGTGATGGTGTTAGCCTTGCTTTTGGTGATGGTTTTATAAACTGCTCCGTCGCTGAAGATAACCAGCTGGCGGTGATTCATATCAATCAGAAGCAGCATTCCGCTGTCCCGGCCGAACATGGAGTGATAGATGCGGCCGGTTTCTCCTACATAATCAGATTCCCGGATTCGGGTAGTTATGAAGGCTGCGTGTCCATATTCCTGAACAGGTCCCATATCTTCCTCTAATTTCTTCTCCTCCTGTTCTGTTAACAGATTTTCCTCATCCTCAATGTATATGCGGTAGGGAGTATCTGCAGCCTTTACAGGAAAAGCATATATGGAGATAAGCAGAAAGAGGAGAACCATCTTCAACCCCCGGTTATGGAGATCCGGAAGGGGCTTTGTGATCAGCAGGTTAAAGTCTCTCAGTAGGAAGTAAAGAGTACTTAATATGCCCAGGTATACGGCAATCATGCTTCCGTAGTAGATCAGGTCATTTACCGGTTTGACGAAGCAGACCACGGATGACAGTGCGGCCCCCAGTATAGTTCCCATCCCTTTTATATCCTGGATTTCATTTGCCAGGATGATAGTGAAAAACAATAGGAAGACAGCGCGGGACCGGTAATGAATGATTCCGTATATAATGCCGTTATCCAGACTGTGGTAGGCGATACATCCTACCAGCAGAAAGAAGAAGACGATGATCAGGATGGAGAGGTAATCCCATATTCCGCTATTCTCTTCTTTGACCGTTTTCTTTTTCCTATCAGATTTAGCAAGCTTCTTTGCTTTGGCAGTTTTCTTGGTTTTACCTGTCTTATGATCCTGGCTGGTCTTTACATTTTGCCGATGGAACAGGTAGCCGCAAAAAAGAGATAAGATGCCGGACAGAAAGAGTCCTGTGGCTGCCGTGAGAGACAAGGCAGCATTCAACAGGAAATAGAGGGGGATAGCCAGAAGGAAGGAAGCCAGGGCAAATTTCTTCTCATCGATGGGGACATTGGCCGCGATCTTTCCGGTCTGACCGTTTACGGTGGTGTAGGCAACCCGGTCTTTTCCCTTCCAGGTAAGAAACCAGACAGGGAGCATAACAGGTTCCGGGTCTTCCTTTTTTGTGTTTAAGGAATCATTTTCGGAAGCGAGGTTCCTGGCGGCAGTGATGGGGTACTTTCCGGCTTCCTTATCCTGCTCCACCAGTTTGATGGAGGCTTCGTTTGCTATCGTGTTTGCCTGGTCCATATATGTCTGTGCGGGGACATCTTCCACATCAGCATAAAAACCGGACAGATAAGCAGGGGAGAAGGGTTCCATCTCCGCAGGATCATAGGGGGCGATGGCTCCACTGATCTCATCATCAAAGGAGGAGGAAGCGTCGAAACAGATTCCCTGATAACTGGCATCGATCTTTCCTTTTATAGCATAGTATTCGGTGATATCATAATCACCCTTTCGGTATTCGTTTTTCGACCGCAGGTCGATATCCCCTTGATGGGAGAAGGAATAGGACCAGTAAGGAATGTAGATACCGCGAAACTGATTTAAGAATTCCGGGCTTTTTAATTCTTTCGGGGCAAAGAAGCCCAATTTTTTCCGGTAAGCCTCCCGGCAGTCATCTTCTGTCTTCTTAAAGGGGATGATCTTTGCAGGTCTCTTGCCCTTTCCCATCTTGGCTTCCAGGATGACGGAAGAACCACAGTAGGAACAGAAGGCAGCTGCCTCTTGATCCAGACTCAGAATCTCACCACCGCAGACAGAGCAGGTGAAGACATTCAATTCGTATTCTTCCTCTTTTCGCTCCTGGTCCATCTCCTGACAATCATAGAGGCTGTCACAGTAAGGACACTTGAGCTTCTGGGAAGGGATGTCGAAGCGAAGATTAGCTCCGCAGTTTTGACAACTGTACATAGGATACCTCCAAGAGGGGGGTCAGACCCCATTACGCTGTAATGGGGTCTGACCCCCCTCTATATATTAAAAATCAGTATACGCCGGTCATGGCTTTCACCACGACTTTTTCGTTTTCATTTAATGTATTGTGAAGTTTCAGGCCTTCTACCATATCCACATCGGTGATGGCACCGTCTTTGTGAACCACGATGCGGTTTGTCTTGCCTTCTGCCAGGACATTTACGGCATAGTGACCCATACGGGTTGCGGTGACACGGTCACGGGCTGAGGGAGCGCCGCCACGCTGGATGTGACCCAATACGGTAACGCGGGGTTCCAGGCCTAAGTGCTTGTTGATCATCTGTCCTACCACATAGCCTGCACCTGTACCTTCTACCATGGCATCTTCCTGAGGTTCCGGAGACTTCTTAGGATGGGCACCTTCCGCCACTACTACCATGAAGTTGGTACGACCTGCAACACGAGCTGCCTGAATCTTTTCCACCACGTCTTTCTGGATGTCCCAGGGCTCTTCCGGAATCAGAACGGCGGTGGCGCCGGTGGCAATTCCCACATAGAGAGCCAGGTTTCCTGCCCGGTGGCCCATGACTTCGATGACGGAGCAACGCTCGTGGGACTTCATGGTGTCGCGCAGTTTATCGATGGCTTCCATGGCGGTGTTGGCAGCGGTGTCATAACCGATGCTGTAGTGGGTGCAGCCGATGTCATTATCGATGGTTCCCGGGATACCTACCACGGAGATGGGGAATTCGGTGGAGAGGGCTAGTGCTCCTGAAAATGTTCCGTCACCGCCGATGGCAACGATGCCGTCCAAACCGAAGAGACGGCAGTTATTATATGCTTTCTGACGGCCTTCGTGTGTGCGGAACTCCTGGCTTCTGGCAGTGTATAGAATGGTACCGCCTGTATTGATGATGTGGGATACATCCTTGGTGGTCATCTGGAACATATCTCCGTTGATCAGTCCCTGCCAGCCACGGCGGATGCCGATTACTTCAATGCCGCGATACACAGCGGATCTGACCACGGCGCGCACGGCGGCGTTCATACCCGGGGCATCTCCACCGGAGGTGAGGACACCGATTCTTTTTACGGCATTGTTAAAGTCATTTTTACTCATGCTAGTGTACTCCTTTCCAAGTAAGGGTAAGTATTAAACGTTAGTTGGTATTATTATAAAATATCTTACCAGTTAAGGCAATTACCAAAATGGAATATATACTATTAGTTGTTGACAAAAGACAGGAGTAGGTGTAAACTAACTTAAATCAAAGGCAAAGGCGTCTTGAAGGTTATCCTTCAGGGCGCCTTTTTTTACGTTTTATTAACCAACTTGCTGAATGGAGGGATCCACTATGTGTTCGATATTAGGCTATTGTGGAAAAGGGAGTAACCGTGAGGATATTAAGAAGGCCATGGAAAAGACTCACTTAAGAGGGCCGGATGACAGCAGACTGATCAACACGGGAAACGGATGGATGGGATTTAACAGGTTGTCCATCATGGGGCTTACCGCTGAAGGCATGCAGCCATTTTTATATGGACATGGGCAGACACTCCAGTCAGAGAAAAATGTAAATACATCTAAAGATATAGATATAAACGAATCCTGTCAGATTGTTCTGGCATGTAACGGGGAAATATATGGGTTCCGGCCCCTGAAAGAGGAACTGGTCCGAAAAGGATATCATTTCATCTCAGATTCGGATTGTGAAATCCTCCCGGCATTATACCAGGAATACGGAACAGAGATGTTTGGAATGTTGGATGCGGAGTTTGCCCTTATTCTGTATGATGTGGAGAAAGATACCTATATCGCGGCCAGAGATCCCATAGGAATACGACCTCTGTATTATGGAATAACAAAAGAAGGAGTTTACTGTTTCGCTTCCGAACCTAAGAACCTGCTCTCTCTGGTGGAGGAGATTCATCCTTTCCCGCCAGGGCAATACTTTAAAGATGGGAAGTTTATCCGATATCGTGACATGTCGGAGGTACGGGACTACTTAAAAGATGATCTCGAAGAGATTAGCGAAAAGATACGGAAGCTGCTGATCGAAGGGGTCAGGAAGAGACTGGATTCCGACTCACCGGTGGGTTATCTGCTCTCCGGAGGCCTGGATTCCTCCCTGATCTGTGGAATCGCGGCCACACTTACAGATCAGCCTCTTGAGACCTGGTCCATCGGTATGGATCTGGATGCCATCGATCTGAAATATGCAAGGGAAGTTGCTGATTACCTTCACTCAAATCACCATGAAGTAATTATAAACGAGAAAGATGTGATTGAAGCTCTTCCCCATGTAATAGAGGCCCTCGGGACATATGATATTACTACTATTCGGGCCTCCATCGGCATGTATCTGGTCTGTAAGGCCATCCATGAACAGTCGGACATTCGTGTTATCCTGACGGGTGAGATTTCTGATGAGATCTTTGGATATAAATATACGGACTTTGCTCCCAATGCGGAGGAATTTCAGAAGGAGGCAGAGAAAAGGATACGGGAGATTCATATGTATGATGTGCTCCGGGCAGACCGTTGCATCAGTGTAAATTCCCTGGAAGCCAGAGTGCCTTTCGGAGACCTGGAATTTGCAGCCTATTGCATGGCTCTGGACCCGGAGAAGAAAATGAACAGGTATGGGAAGGGAAAATATCTCCTGAGACACGCCTTTGAGAAAGATGACCTGATACCCGAATCCATCCTCTGGAGAGAGAAGGCTGCTTTCTCCGATGCGGTGGGACATTCCCTAAAAGATGATCTGGCAAATTATGCCGAGAGACTTTACAGTGATGCGGACTACGAAGAGAAAAGGAAGAAATACAAGCATGCCAGACCGTTTACCAAAGAGTCTCTCCTCTATCGGGAAATCTTTGAAAAATACTATCCGGGGCAGTCCGGTATGATCGTGGATTTCTGGATGCCCAATAAGAACTGGGAAGGGTGTAATGTAAATGATCCTTCTGCCAGAGTCCTGTCCAATTATGGAGAAAGCGGGGAATAAGGGATATGAGATTTACAAAAATGCATGGATGTGGCAATGACTACATCTATATTGATGGGACAAGAGAAAATGTTGAGAATAAATCAGAGCTGGCCAGAAAGTTAAGTGACAGACACTTTGGTATCGGTGGGGATGGAGTGATTTTTATCAACCGTTCGGACCTGGCGGATTATGAGATGGAGATGTATAACGCGGACGGTTCCAGAGGGAAAATGTGTGGAAACGGGATACGCTGTGTGGCCAGATATCTCTATGATCATGACATGATTTCCGGGGAGAAGGTTCGGATCGAAAGTTATGGAAGTGTGAAAGATATTCGCCTGAACATAGAAAACGGGGAAATGAAGAGTATCTGTGTCGATATGGGGCAGCCCATACTGGAAGCTGCTATGATTCCGGCAGACCCTTCTGCCACCATGGAAGGGGCAGATGAGAAAAACCGGCTGATCAATGTAACCTATGCCGTGGCAGGAGGAAACCGAAAGATGACAGCAGTCTCCATGGGGAACCCCCATGCGGTTATCTTCTTCCATGATATAGATCAGCTTGAATTAGACCGAAAGGGACCTTTCTTCGAACATTCCAGAGCCTTTCCGGAGGGAGTCAATACCGAGTTTGTCCAAATCTGTGACAGAAATAATTTCAAGATGCGTGTGTGGGAAAGGGGAAGCGGAGAAACTTATGCCTGTGGGACCGGCGCCTGCGCCAGCCTGGTGGCGGCGGTATTAAACGGAAAAACAGACCGCAAAGTGACGGCTCATCTCCTTGGTGGAGACCTGGAGATTGAGTGGAATGCTTCCGACAATCATATCTATATG
>CAMNGO010000015.1 GCA_946538445.1 uncultured Lachnospiraceae bacterium | reverse complement strand
GATGTCTCAGGAGATCCTGACCCTCCTGTACTATCGGAAGATGAACTGTTGCTGTCTCCACTCTGGGAAGATGAACTGCCACTGTCTCCACTCTCAGTAGATGATGGCTCTTTTTCCGTTGATCCGCTGCTGTCTCCGCCTGTAGCAGCAGCCTCCGAAGACTGCTCCTGGCCATCGACCGTCTCTGCAGAAGCATGATCGATACCACAGGGATAGTTGGCGGTCCCGAGGATAAGCAGAATCGCCAGCAGGACAGATATTCTTTTTTTCCAATTCATTTTTCTCTTCCCCCTGTCGTTTTCTTGATTCGCTGACCTTTAATATACTCCTTAGTCTTCCAAAATTCAACCTATAACTATTAGAACTCTGTGACAAAACTGTTACAAAATCTTGCTTGAATCTTCACTTTAAATATGTGGATACGGAGGGGAGCATCCGTGTGCTTCTTTCCAGTATTCCCTGCATATATGCGATACAGATTCCATAGTTGGTGAAAGGAATCTTCTGATCCTGGGCGCATTTCATCCGGTAACGCATCTCCCGTTCATTGAGCATGCATCCTCCACAATGAATTACAAGAGAGTAACCGGACAGGTCTTCGGGAAATTCCCTCCCGGATGTAGTTTCAAAATCGACCGGAACTCCCAGATATTCACGGATCCATCTTGGAATCTTAACCGTGCCGATATCGTCACACTGTCTGTGATGAGTACAACCTTCGGAAATCAGGATTTTGTCCCCGGATTTCAGTCTGCTGATCGCTGTAACCCCACGAACCGCTTCCTCCAGGAAGCCTTTATATCTGGACATCAGGATGGAGAAAGATGTCAGAGGGATCTCCTCCGGTGTCTCGGCAGATACTCTGGCAAAAACCTGACTGTCCGTAATGACCATAGCCGGTTTTTGTCCCATACTGTCCAGAATACTTTTAAATTCGGTTTCCTTCACCACCAGGGCCGCAGCCCCTGCATCCAGGATATCTCGGATAGTCTGCTGCTGGGGAAGGATCAGCCTTCCTTTGGGAGCCGCTTTATCAATCGGAACAACCAGAATTACCGTATCGGAAGGGTTCAATAAATCTCCCACAAGCCGGTTATTTTTAACATCCGTATTTACGAGGTGGGCAATTTTCTCTTTCAGAGAATGGATACCCTGCCCGGTGAGGGCACTGACGGGGCATTCCTGTTCATTTACGCTGAAAGGTTCCGAAAGAAGATCCCATTTGTTCCGGACGATGACATAAGGTATCTCCTTCTCTATGAATAATGCCAGAAGATCTTCTTCCACCTGGTCCGTTTCCCTGCTGGCATCTGTTACAAGCACAGCGATATCCGCACGATTCAGAATCTGACGGGTCTTTTTTACCCGTTTTTCCCCCAACATTCCCTCATCATCGATTCCCGGTGTGTCTATGATCATAACCGGTCCAAGAGGGAGGAGCTCCATCGCTTTGTATACCGGGTCTGTCGTAGTCCCTTTTATCTCGGAAACCACTGCGAGTTCCTGGCCGGTAACCGCATTCACCACACTGGATTTACCCACGTTTCTTTTTCCGAAAAAGCCGATATGAATTCTCTCAGATGAAGGTGTATCATTCAGTCCCATATTCTCCCCTCTTTCCATTTTATTATAATTAAATATTCTACCACAGGTCCCGGCAGAATTCCACCAGGGCACTTCTGTAAAAACAACTGTCCCCCTGTGACCATATAGCCACAGGGGGACAGTTGTGTATTATTTCACTTTGATCTTGAAAGTCACCCTGACGGGATTCTTTCTATGAGGAGGATCTTAATGATGTATAACAAATATATGAGATATTATATGATTACTTCTACTTTACAAGCCTCAGACTTCGTCAGAGGCACTGTTTTTCCCGTAGCGGGATGTCCGTCCACCGTCATGCCCTTATGATCTCCCCGGCGAACCGTAATATCATAGCGTGTACCGCGGAAAAGGCGGGACACCTGGTATCCATCCATCTTGTCCGGCAAACAGGGATTGATCATCAAACCATCATAATCCGGACAGATTCCCAGGATACCCTGACTTGCAGCAACAAAGGACCAGGCTGCCGTACCGGTCAGCCAGGCGTTCTTGGCTTCTCCGAAGTTTTGTGCACTGCGGCCGGCTATGGTCTGACTGTAACAATAGGGTTCCGTGCGGTGGATCTCACTCTTATCTTCTATATAAGAAGGAGCATGGCGGGTGTACAGGTCAAAAGCCCCGTTTCCGTCACGGACGGTACAATATGCCAGCGTAATCCAGGGGTTATTGTGGCAGAAGACGGATCCGTTCTCCTTATAACCGGGCGGATAGGAAGAGATCTCACCAAGATAGTCATGGTATTCACTGTAGCATGGATAGAGGACTTCGATGCCATATTCATTTCCCAAGAGATCGTCTGTGGAACGCAAGGCCTGTTTTCCGATCTCGTCACCGCCGATTCCTGCCATAACGCAGAAGCCCTGCGGCTCAACATAGATCTTGCCTTCCTCATTTTCCTTACTTCCAATCGGTCTGGAAAATGCATCATATGCCCGCTTAAACCAGGCGCCGTCCCATCCATGGTTCATGACAGCCGCCTCCATCTTTTCAACAGCTTCACGGATCTGACCTGCTTCTTCCTTCAAAGCAATCCTGTCACAGAGATCCGCGTATTCCTTTCCATATTTAACAAACATGCCGGCAATGAACACGCTCTCCGCCTTGCCGCTTTCAAAATTGGCGCAGGTCTGGAAACTCTCACCCGGGGTGTTTGAGAAACAGTTCAGGTTCAGGCAGTCATTCCAGTCAGCCCGGCCGATCAGAGGCAGCCCGTGGGGGCCCAGATTGGCAATTGTATATTGAATGCTTCGGCGCAGATGTTCCAGAAGGGGAACCTCCGTGCCTGCCTCGTTGTTAAATGGAGTTGGTTCGTCCAGGATGCTGAAGTCTCCGGTCTCCCGTATATAGGCACAGGTACAGGCAATCAGCCAAAGTGGATCGTCATTAAAACCGGATCCCACATCAGCATTTCCTCGTTTGGTCAGGGGCTGGTACTGATGATAAGTACTGCCGTCAGAGAACTGGATAGAAGCGATATCGATGATTCGCTCCCTGGCTCGTTCCGGGATCAGGTGAACAAAACCAAGAAGGTCCTGGCAACTGTCACGGAAACCCATACCCCGGCCGGTTCCGCTTTCATAATAAGAAGCACTGCGGCTCATGTTGAATGTAACCATACACTGATATTGATTCCAGATGTTCACCATACGATCAAGCTTCTCTTCACTGCTTTTCACCGCAAAACGAGACAGCAGGTCTTCCCAGTAGTTCTTCAGCTCAGCCAGGGCTGCATCGAACTGGTCCGGATGCGAAAAAGCTTTCTGCATCGAAAGTGCTTTTTCTTTATTTATAATACCGGGGGCAGAGAATTTCTTATCCTGCTCATTTTCCACATAGCCCAGTCCGAACAGAAGCGTTTCTTCCTGTCCCGGAGCTAAGGTTATCTCCAGCCGGAGGGCTGCGATAGGTGCCCATCCGGAAGCATGACTGTCATAAGAAGTCCTGGCTTCCACTGCCTGGGGAGCATCCCAGCCACGGAATTTGCCAAGAAAAGTATCCCTGTCCGTGTCAAAACCGGCAATCGGTTTATTTACATAATAGAAGGCATAATGGTCACGGCGTTCACGGTACTCTGTCTTGTGATAGACTGTGCTGTCCACCACCTCCACCTCACCGATGTTCCAGTTACGCTGGAAATTGGTCGAATCATCTACCGCATTCCACAGACACCACTCCACAGCGGAATAAAGGGTAATCTTCTTCTTCGATCCGGTTTCATTCTTTAGTACCAGTTTACTGACTTCCATGTCGGTATGTTGAGGCACCATCACGGTCAGCTCTGCAAGAAGGCCGTCTTTCTTCCCTTCAAAAACAGAATATCCCATACCATGCCGGCAACGGTAATCATCAAGAGGCGTTTTGACCGGCAGGAATGCCGGACTCCACACTGTGTCACCGTCACAGATATAGAAGCATCTGCCACCGTTGTCCACGGGGACGTCGTTATAGCGGAATCTGGTAATCCGTCGGAGCTTTGCATCTTTATAGAAGCTATAACCTCCGCATGTATTGCTGATCAGAGAAAAAAAACCGTCGCTGCCCAGATAATTGATCCATGGCAAGGGTGTGTCAGGTTGAGTGATTACATATTCTTTTGCTGAATCATCAAAAAATCCATATTTCATCCTTTTTCTCTCCTATTTTGCTAAAACTTAATCGATTAAGTTCATTATACTTGCTTTCGTCAAAAAAGCAATAGTAATTTGTAGTATTCTAATTAAAATCAGTAATTTTTGCAAATATAACCGAAAAAATCGTCCAAAAATTATCTAAAATTACATAAAAAAACACTTGACGAGAAAAAAAGTGTCGCTATAATATAATTATAAAACATAAATCTGAATCGATTAAGTTTCAGTTTTTCAGGAGGAATACTTGCAACATGGTAACCATTACAGATATTGCCAAAGCCTGCGGTTACTCCCGAGCAACTGTCAGTAAAGCACTCAACGGTGCTCCGGATGTAAAGAAAGAAACCGTGGAACGTATACAGGAATGTGCCAGAAAACTGGGTTATCATCCTAATGCGGCAGCAAGAGCTTTAAAGGTCGGACGAAGCTATAACATAGGTGTACTCTTCTCAGATACCAGTGGAGTCGGCCTCTCTCATGAATATTTTTCCCGTATTTTTGAGAGTATAAAGAAAGAAGCAGAAAAACAGGGGTATGACATCACTTTTATAAGTCAGAATCTGGGGACCATGTCCATGGATTATCTGGAACATACCAGATACCGCAGCTGCGACGGTGTAGTGATCGCCTCAGCGGATTTCCATGATCCTGCCATCGTGCGACTTGGAGAAAGCGATGTCCCCACAGTCACATTGGATTATCAGTTTGACAGCCGCACAGCCATCTTGTCTGACAATGTCCAAGGTGTGGATGCTCTGGTTCGTTACGTATACGGAAAAGGCCACCGACGAATAGCCTTTATCCACGGGGAACTGACCTCCGTAACACAAAAACGTCTGGCCAGCTTTAAAAAGACCTGTATGGAACTGGGAATCCAGGTTCCCCCGGAATACATACTCCAGGGTATTTATCACGATCCCAAGTCCAGCGGTTTGCAGACCAGAGCATTACTGGCATTGCCGGACCCACCCACCTGCATCTTCTATCCGGATGATTTCTCCTACATCGGAGGAATGAATGAATTGGAACGGCAAGGAGTTCAAGTGCCGGATCAGATGAGCACTGTGGGTTACGACGGCATTCATCTCTCGGAAGTGTTACGCCCCAGACTGACCACCTATCGGCAGAATGCGGAGCGCATGGGTGCTGAGGCAGCACGATTATTAATAGAAGAGATCGAACAGCCGGACACATGGCTACCTCAACAGATTACCGTCGAAGGTCAACTGCTGGAAGGGGGTACGGTCGCAGAACCTGATTGATATGCGGATGCATTCAATATAAAGAAAGAACAATAAAAATATTAAATCAAAGAGAGGAGAAACAAATCATGAAGAAAACGTTAGCAGTCCTGCTGGCAACAGCTATGCTCTTCGGCCTTGTGGCTTGCGGTTCAAACGGTGGTGGCAGCAGCCAGCCGGAGGAGAAAACAGAGCAGATTGAACAGACAGAACAGGGTAAAGTGTTTAATATCTATGCCTGGAACGAAGAGTTCAAAGGATTCTTCGAGAAGTATTACACCGTTCCGGAAGGCGTTACCGTCAACTGGATCATCAATCCCAGCGATGGCGGCGTATACCAGGAGAAGCTGGACGAAGCTCTTTTGAATCAGGAAAATGCACCAGCCGACGAAAAGATCGACTTATTCCTGGCGGAAGCTGACTACATTGGTAAATATGTCAATTCCGACTATACGATGGATGTCACATCTTTCGGTTATCAGAACGCTGACACAATGTATGATTACACCATCAAAGCTGCTTCCACAGATGACGGAGTATGCAAGGGTGTTTCCTTCCAGTGCTGTCCCGCTGCTGTAATCTACCGCAAGAGTATTGCCAAAGACGTACTTGGCACCGACGTTCCGGAAGAGGTTCAGGCAAAGATTGATTCCTGGGAGAAATTTGACGCTGTAGCTGCTGATGCGAAAGCAAAAGGTTACTATATGACCGCTTCCTTTGCAGAGACCTTCCGTGCATTCTCCAACAACTGCACAAAACCATGGGTCGACGAAAACAACAATCTGCAGTTTGACGATCAGATTACTGCATGGATGGATCAGACTGACAACTACATCAAGAACGGCTACACTCTGACCGCAGGTGTGTGGGATACTGAGAAAACCAACGAGATGTTCAAAGATGGCAAGACCATGTGTTTCTTCGGACCTGCCTGGTACTACAACTTCTGTATGACCAATGCCCAGGATCCTGACAACGGCTGTGTTGGTGACTGGTGCATCGTAAAAGGACCTCAGGCTTACTTCTGGGGCGGTACCTGGCTGTTAGCTGCCAACGGATCCGATAACACCGAGATGCTTAAAGACATCTTTGAGACCTTCACCGTAAACGAAGACGTATGCTCCAAGCTGGTTGAAAATGAGAATCAGTATCCGAATAACACCACAGTTGTTGATAAGTATGCAAACGATGAAAGCTATGGCAACACATCCATCCTGGATGGCCAGAACGACATCAAAGTTTTCTCTGAGCTTGCCAAAGATATCAAGTGGGAGAACCACACCAATTATGATCAGTTACTGAACGAAGGTCTGCAGAACAAGCTGCAGGAGTACTACAAGGGCTCTGTTGATAAAGACACAGCTATGAAAAACTTCTACAACTACGTCAAAGAGACTTACGCCAATATCAACGTTCCGGAATAATCCGGCAATCTGCGCAGGCAGGGGTCTCCCCTGCCTCCATTTTTTAATCCAAAAACCTCGAAGGAGGATGATCCGATGAAGAAACTTCATCAGGCGGAAAACCGCAAAAATAAATCTATCAGCTACGCAAAATGGGGCTACATCTTTATCGCCCCCTTCTTTATCGCTTATATTATATTTACATTGATCCCGCAGTTTTTGACGATTTACAACAGCTTTTTTGAAACTTACCGGGATGGTCTGACCCAGGTTGGCCCTAACTTTGTGGGATTAGAAAACTATAAAGCCTTGTTCACACCTGAAGCAGAAGGCACCATACGTATTCTGAAATATGCGGCAAACACTATGATCATGTGGATTGCCGGCGCTGTGCCGCAGTTCCTCATCGCCATTCTGCTGGCTTTGTTTTTCACCAGCACCCGGTTGAATATCAAGGGACAGGGCATCTTTAAAACTGTAATCTACATGCCAAACCTGATTATGGCAGCGGCATTTTCCATGTTGTTTTATACATTGTTCTCCCGTGTGGGGCCTATTCAGGCTTTGTTGGAACAATGGGGGGTAATTGACAACAATTTTGACTTTTTCTCGCACACCATAACCGTCAGGGGTATGATTGCCTTAATGAATTTCCTCATGTGGTTCGGTAACACAACCATTGTGTTGATGGCAGGTATCATGGGCATCGACCAGGATCTGTTTGAAGCTGCCGCCATTGACGGTGCCAATTCCGTACAGGTCTTCTTCCGCGTAACCCTGCCTCTTCTGATGCCAATCCTGGTCTACTGTCTGATCACAGCCTTGATCGGCGGCATCCAGATGTACGATGTGCCACAGGTATTGACAAACGGTCGGGGCGAGCCAAACGAACTCTCACGAACACTGGTTATGTACTTGAACGGATACTTAAGAAATAAAAACTATGGTATGGCCGGTGCGATCTCAGTTATCATCTTTATCATCACCGGTATACTGGGTGGTATCGTTTACAAGATACTCTCCGCCCAGTATAAGGAAGGCGCTGCTAAGCACAGAGAGAGAAAGGGGAACGTAATATGAGAATGAGCGAAAATACTGCCAGTCGGATCAAGCTGGCGATTCTGCGTGTGATCGTTTATGCCATCCTGATCTTTTTGTGTGTACTTTGTTTGTTTTTCTTTTACCTGATGATTGTGAATGCCAGCCGTTCCAATGCAGAGCTTGCAAAAGGCTTTTCCCTCCTTCCCAAGGGCAGCTTCATCGACAACCTGAAGAATGCCTGGAACGACGGTTCCATCAACATTCCCCGGGGTATGCTGAACAGCTTATTCATAGCCCTTTCCACGGCAGTGCTTACCACCTATTTTTCAGCGCTGACTGCCTACGGAATCCATGTTTATGATTTTAAAGGAAAGAAGTTTGTCTTCACCTTTATCATGGCCATCATGATGATTCCTGCCCAGGTATCTGCCCTTGGATTTGTGCAGGTGATGACCAAGTTCAACCTGCTTAACAACTATATCCCGCTGATCCTTCCCGGTATCGCCGCCCCTGTGGTCTTCTTCTATATGAAGCAATATATGGAGAGCGTGCTGCCCCTGGAAATTATTGATGCAGCCCGGGTAGACGGGTCCGGTGAATTCCGAACCTTTAATACCATCGTGCTACCGATCTTGAAACCAGCTATCGCAGTTCAGATGATCTTCTCTTTCGTCACTTCCTGGAATAACTACTTTATTCCTGCATTACTGCTGGATAAGGCGGAAATGAAGACTGTTCCCATCATGATCGCCCAGCTTCGAAGTGCCGACTATTCCAAATTCGACATGGGCAAAGTTTATATGTTTATCCTCCTGTCGATCCTACCGGTTTTGATCATCTATATAATTCTGTCCAAGTCAATCATAAAAGGAGTAACTTCCGGCAGTGTCAAAGGTTAAGGAATATCAGGAGACTACATTATGAAAAAATGGAAAGGTTATCAGAAAGGAATCAATCTGGGAGGCTGGTTTTCCCAGTGTGATTATACAAAGGAACGCTATGACAATTTTATCCGTGAAGAGGATTTTGCGGTTATCCGGTCCTGGGGTGCAGATCATGTGCGCCTTCCCATCGATTATAACCTGTTGGAAGAAACCGATGGCACACCGATCGAAGCCGGCTATGAACGGTTGGAAAAAGTGATTGGCTGGTGCCGGGCACAGGGTCTTAATATGGTCCTGGATCTGCATAAGACTGCCGGTTTTTCCTTTGATCCGGGTGAAAAAGAAGCTGGCTTTTTTGACAATGAAACCTATCAGCAGCGATTCTATCGCCTGTGGGAAAACATTGCCCGTCATTTTGGGCATCATGCCGACATGCTGGCCTTCGAACTGTTAAATGAAATCACGGAAAAAGAGTACGGGGAGATCTGGAACCAGATCTCTCACGAATGTATCCGAAGGATCCGACAGTATGCTCCGGATACCGTCATCCTGGTGGGTGGCTACTATCATAACAGTGCCGTAGCCGTCAAAGATATCGCAGCTCCCTACGATGACCGTATTGTTTTTAACTTTCACTGTTACGAACCGCTGATCTTCACCCATCAAGGTGCTCACTGGATGCCCGACATGGATCCCGGCTTCCGCATCCCTGTCTCCGCTTCTTTCGGGGAGATGGATGATGCTTCCCATAAGATGTCAGCGGAGTCCTGTGCCGGCCTGGACAGCTGGCCCGCGGACACGACTCTGACCACCGAGTACTTTGAACGCTTTATGGAGGATGCTGTCCGGGCTGCCGAAAGGAACGACGTACCGTTGTACTGCGGAGAATATGGAGTGATTGACTGTGCCAGGCCTGAGGACGCCCTGGTCTGGTTCAGCAAGATTCATGGAGCTTTTGAAAAGTACGGTATAGGTCGTGCTGCCTGGTCCTACCGGCAGATGGACTTCGGCCTGTCAGATGCCCGTATGGATGGCGTAAGGGAAGAACTGTTGAAAGTTCTTTAGTCAAAACCGAATTTAAAAAAATATTCATGTACAGAAAAAAATCCTTGGGTTAGGAAAGTTCCATAACCCAAGGATTTTGTTTATAACACAGATTTAACTAATGCAGATTTACTCTTCGCGGTCCGAGAAGCGGAACATGGACTTACGAAGCTCATTGGTCTGGTCATAGCGTTTTCCGCCCCAGTACATTCTGCCTGCCATCTCACATTTCGGTCCCAGCTCCACATCTTTCATGGCATATTTGAGGAATTCTTCCACACCGGTACGGTCCACGATGTAGCCTATATGTTCTTTTGCTTCCACTGCTGCCATATCCAGGTAATCATCCAGGTAATCATAGGTATTCTTGATGATCTTGCATACACTCTCTTCATCTGCCCATTTCAGGAAATCTTCTCCCAGACGGGGATTCTTCTTTCCGGTACGTCCCAGGAGCTCCAGGCGGAAATAATGTTCTTTACTCCTGGTCCATGCACGGGTCGGACAATAATTCACACAAACACCACAGCCGATACATTTATTCGTATCTCGGACGATCTTGCCGTTCACTACACTCAGAGCACCCACACTACGTTTGGAGCAGTATTTTACGCACTGTTCACAGCCGATACAGCGATCGGGATCATACTGAGGTTCTGTCTGTCCGATGATACCGAAATCGTTCAGACGCACATGTGCACAGTCATTGGAACAGCCGGTACAAGCAATCTTCACATGGTGATTATTGGGGAAGATCATCTTATCAAGCTTCGCTGCCAATGCTTTGGTGTCATAGCAGCCGAAGGGACATAGCTCTTTTCCCGGACACGCCACCACATTACGGGTCCCGGATGCAGGATAGCCCTCCCCCGGTTGGCCATGATTCACATTGGTATTCTCGATGATCAGCTGAAGTTCCTCGTTCACCTTATCCCTGTCCTCGATCCGGATATGGGGAATCTCAAATCCCTGGCGGTTCGTCAGGTTGATAGTTCCATCTCCGTATTTTTCTGCGATTTCAACCACCCTCATAAGGGACTTGGCATCAATCACACCACCCGGAACCCTGACACGGGAAGCTATCTCGCCTCTGTACTTTGACTGGCGAAAAGCATTCTTCTTGTATTCTTTCATATTATAATCTCTGATCATGAATCTTTCCCCCTTAGTCAATCATGTCTTTGGATTCCGTATAATTGAATACCGGACCATCCAGACAGATATATTTCTCACCCACGCGGCAATGACCGCAGATTCCAAGACCACAACACATCTTCCGTTCCTGGGATACCCAGATGTTTTCTTCTTTGAATCCCTTATCCAGCAGACCCATAACAGAGAAACGCATCATGGCAGGAGGGCCTACAACGATAGCGCGAGCTTTCTCCACATCTTTTAACGGTATCTCCGGAATGTATTTGGTAACAAGACCCACTTTACCTTCGTAACCTTCCGGGGCTCCGTCCACAGTAAGGCACAGGTCCAGTCTTTCTTCCCAGTTCTTCAGGTCATCACGGAAGAGTATGTCATCCGGGCTTCTAAAGCCGACGATCACATGCTTATCTTTGGCATCTTCTGTCAGAGAGAGGGCCTCAATGACGCCGCGTACCGGAGATACTCCGGTACCACCTGCCACCACGATTATCTCTCCGTCTCTGTAAAGATCCAGATCAAAACCGTTTCCATAAGGGCCGCGCATCAGAATGCTCTGCCCCTTCATATGTTCAAATACCATGTTGGTAACGCGGCCCACACGTCGAATGGTGAGATCCACGGAAACGCCTTCTTCTATGCCGGAAACAGAGATAGGAGCTTCCCCGAATTTCGGAATGGATACCTCAAAGAACTGTCCCGGTTTTACCTCCCCGGCAAAAGCCATGCGGAAAGTATACTCCTTCTCGGTATGTTTGATGACATCCAGTATCTCGGAAGGACCGGATACATAGGGATTATTATTCGTCATACTCATTACTCTCCCTCCTTTACTTCCGCATTCACTTTATTGATGATATTGGAAAATGAAATGTACTCAGGACAGACATCATCGCATCGTCCGCAGCCTACACACATATCATAGCCGTAACGTTTTCTGAAATCATAGATCTTATGAAGCACTTTAAAGCGCATTCTTTCTCCATGTTTTCTGCGGTACTGACCTCCGCCGGCGACAGTGGAATACCCGTCGATCATACAGGAACCGCCCACTCTGCGGCGCTCTCCTACCTTACCGTTATCTGTGTAGAAAGCATCCTGCATGGTGAAGCAGGTACAGGTCGGGCATACCAGGTTACAGCGCCCGCAAGCCACGCAACGTTTATCATATTCTTTCCACAGGTCAGACTGGTAGATGCTGTTTGGAACCGTCTCCGGAATCGTGACTTTGGTCTCGTTCTCCGTAACATAATCAACTGCCACTTCTTTGGCAGCAGCTCCTGCTTTCTCAAACAGCTCATTCAAGGCAGCATCCTTCACATCCACGTCAAACTGATCTCCGGAATAATTCAGGGCAAAAAGATAGCCGTCATCTGTCTTATTCGTTCCCATGCTGACACAGAAACATTCCTGGAAGCTGCCCGGACATCCAATCAGGACGAATTTCACATGATCTCTCACTTTTTTGTAGAAAGGATCCACGTGTTTTCCATTGTTAAGATAGATCTGATCCAGTCTTTTCACTGCATGCATATCACAGCTTCTTAGGAAAATGATGGCATCACTGCAATCAATATCCGCTTCTTTTATCACATTTTCCGTGAAGAAAAACAGGGTCTGTGACAGCGGTGTCAGAATCTCCTTAAAGGAAAAATCGGATTTTTTCTCCAGTTCGATCTCAGAGCTCTCAGAGATGAAATCATAGATCACAACATCTGTGTCCGTAAATCTTCCTTGTCCGATCTTCAGAACCGGTGCATAGAGCCGATAATTCTTTCCCAGCTCAGATAAGACCTGGTCGAATTCGGACCGGGTTAGTGTGTACCCCATAAAAATACCTCCGTTAAATGATTGTCTTCTGTTTCAAATATAAAATACAATCTCCGGACAGGAGAAAGATATTTCTGTTATTATTCTAACAATGAAACGTCTTTTTATCAATCATTTTTATATGTTTTGCTTAATTTTCAGTTAATTTTTAATATTTTTTAGTTAGTATTGACTAACACATTATCTTATCTTTAAGTCAGCAAAATTTGCTAAGAAGATAGAAATTCATATTGACATGAATGACTAAAAAATATAATCTAGTATACAATGACTAAATAACAACCGGGAGAATATATGGAAACAAAAATGACAGAAGGCAACCCGATGCGTATCATATTCCGCTTCATGGTGCCTCTATTGCTGGGAAATGTATTTCAACAACTATATAATATGGTAGATTCCATCATCGTGGGAAACTTTGTAGGAGCCCACGCCCTGGCAGGAGTAGGATCCACAGGAACCATCATGTTCTTTGTGAACGGGATCTCCATCGGTATGGCTACAGGTTTCTCCGTTTTGACAAGCCAGAAATTCGGCGCCGGTAATGAGGAAGAAACTCAGCGGTCGGTGGCCAATGGCATCCTCCTATCCGCCATCGTGTCTGTTATTATGATCACCGTCAGTCTGGTATCCATGCCCACAGTCCTCCGGCTGATGAACACACCGGATTCCATCTATCAGGAGGCTTACACCTACATCACCATCATATGTGGAGGCTTGTTCGCGACCCTGTATTACAACCTTTTCTCCTCCTATATGAGGGCCATCGGAAACAGCAAAATCCCCTTGTATTTTCTGATTTTTTCCGCCTGCCTCAATGTAGTGCTGGACCTGTTTTTCATCATCGTCTTTCATTGGGGAGTGGCCGGAGCTGCAAGAGCCACGATTCTGTCCCAGGGTATCTCGGCGGTACTTTGCCTGATCTATATCATAAAAAAAGTCCCGATATTGCGTCCTCTGCGCAATCATTGGAAGCTAAACAAAGAAGATACCAGAAAACAGCTGGCTATCGGAATTCCTATGGCTGCCCAATTTGGTATCACGGCCTCCGGAACCATGGTCATGCAAAGTGCCATCAACCGGTTCGAGGAAGCTATCGCTATCTATACTGCAGCCAATAAAGTGCAAAGTCTTATTGTCCAGGGAGGGATTGCCATGGGACAGACTATGGCATCTTATGCAGGACAGAACTATGGGGCTGGAGATCTTGACAGAATCCATCAAGGAACAAAAGACGGGGTAAAGATCATGGTAGCTTACTCCCTTATAAGCGGAGCTTTCTCCATCTTTTTCCTCCCGAATACCTTACATCTCTTCTTCTCTGCAGATACGGATATCGCCGCGCTCCTTCCATGGGCCAGAACATATGTCCATGAATGTGTGCTCTGTTACATCCCTCTGGGAATGATCTTCGTCTATCGCAATACCATGCAGGGATGCGGCTACGGTCTGGAAGCCATGAGCATGGGATTCGTGGAACTGGCAGCCAGAGTCTCCACGGCCATCCTATCCATGAAACTGAACAGCTATGCACTGGCCGTCGGCTGTGATCCTGCGGCATGGCTGGCCGGAGGTATCTATGGCTTCATCCTGTATCTGTCCGTCAAAAAGAGGATGGAGAAGAGTTTTCAAGCTCAGAATAATCCCATAAAAAAAGATCCAAATGATTGAACCCAAAATGTTAGAAACATTTTGGGTTCTGTTCATTCAGATCCGATTATTTAACGCATCAGATATGCTTTTACATCAAAGTCTTCCTTGTACTGGTAATCCAGAGAATACTGTGTCTCCATATTTTTGTTGGTTCCCGATGTGTAAGCATCCACATTTGCCAGGATGATCTTTGCACTGATGGAAGCATCTTCTCCATCCAGACGGTAAGCTTTTCCCTTGTCTGTAAAGCGAAGTCTCAGCCATTGCGGCATAAGGATTACCTCCATCCTGATCTCCCCGCTATCGTCATATGCATTATTGATACGATCGGTCAGCATCTCCTCCACACTGAGGCGGATACGCTGTGATTTCGCTTTGTTAAATCCAAGCTCTCCGGCAAGCTCTTCGATCATGGAACAGGCCGGCACAATAGAATAATGCCTGTTTTTCAGCTTCAGATCCAGAATCCGCAGACCTTCATCCAGGGCAGCCGCGATAGCGAGCTCATTGAGTCTGCGAAGCATCTCTGTCTTCAGCCCTCTCTGATCCAGTTTACCGTTAGAGTTCAGAGGGAAGCTTCCAAAAAGGAAGAAATGGGATGGAATCTTGAAGGATGCCAGTTTTTTCTTCAGCCTTGCCCGAAGATCTTCCTGATCCAATTGGTCAGTTCGCAGGACCAGGCAGGCTTCCACACTCTCCCCCCAGATAGGATGAGGTGCACCCAGCACTTTTGCCTCACGGATGGAAGGCTCCTGCAACAACACTCTCTCTATCTCCACCGGTGAGATATTTTCACCGCTTCGGATGATGATATCTTTGATTCGTCCGGCAAACTGCAGCATGCCATCCATGGCAATCCTTCCCAGATCCCCTGTATGGAGCCAGCCATCCCGGTCAAAGGGCTGCTGTTCTTCCGGAAGACCATAATACCCGTTCATGAGAGTGGGGCCTTTCACAATGATCTCTCCGATGTCACCCTGGGCAGCAAATCCTGTCTGCTCATTCCAGATCTTCACTTCAATATTCTTTAACGGATGCCCTACCGAGAAAGCTCTCCTCTCCAGAGGATCCTTTGGAGATTCCACTGAAATAACCGGTGAGCACTCAGTCTGTCCATAACCTACCAATATCTTTGCCCCGTCAAAAGTTTTCTCCAGGCGCATCATTTCTACAGGAGTGGTGAATCCTCCGCCTACGATACAGGTTTTCAGACGTCCTGCTATGGATTCCTCAAAATCAGGCAGCTGGGTGAGCATTCCATAAACTGCTCCCACAGAGGTCATATCCTCAATAGAATAGCCCACGATCATATCTCTTAGAATTTCTGCTTTCAGAAGCGGGGTCAGAAAGACATGATTTCCCAAGCTCAGATATGCATTCATGACCAGGAGTCCATAACTGTGGAACATGGGCAGGGCCAGGCAAAGCCTGCTGTTCACATCCTCTCCCAGCATGTCCAGTACCCCTTCCACATTGCTCAGGATAGAATAGGATGACAATTCCACAGCCTTAGGGATGGATGTGGTACCTGTGGTATATATAATTACCTGTGTATCTTTGGGATCCCTGTCATCCTTGGCCTTTGATAAGAGCTCTTTATCTTCCTCGGACAATTCCGGTATCTTTTCCAGATTGCCAAAAACAGAAGATGGAAATACCTTTTCCTGTGGGACGCCTGCCATGACCAATGATTTGGCTGCCGCCGCAGGATCCTTGATACTGATGGTATTTCCGCCGATAATACCGCAGGAGGCACCCACCATCCTGGTAAGCGCGTTCACGTCCTCGGCCTTCAATCCGTAATTCATCAGAACTGCCACTCCGCCGGCCTTAATAATCCCATAGAATGAGATGGTCCAGGCAAGATCGTTAAATCCCCAGAGAACCGCTCTGTCCCCTTTCTTTAAGCCTCTGCGAATCAGGTTAAGGGCACATGCATCGGAAGCAGCTTCCAGCTGGGAGTAGGTCATGGTTACTTTCTGACAGGTAACCGCAGGTTTCTCTCCATATTCCAATGCGGCTTGTTTCAGCATATCGGAAAATAATAGTTTCTCAAATGTCATATTGAACCTCCAGGTAGATAAAATCATAAATAAATCCCAGAATCAGAATACCTAGGCCTATTTTATCACAAATTAACCGACATATCAGCAAAAAAAAGACATTTGGGAATAAATTGGAATTCCCAAATGTCTTTGTCTGATTGTGTAACAGAAAAAGCCTCATGAGGCAAAATCCCATGAGGCTTCGCTTGAATCGGCCATACTATTTTATTGTCTTCAACCAGTCTTTTAATGCATATTCCTCTTCAGGTCCGGCGTCACATGCTGCCCTTCTTTTTGGGCAGTAGTCACGTTTGGGGCAGGTCTCACAGTCAGATCCTTCTACCCCACAGGGAGGCAAGGGTTTCCTGGTATCATCAAATATCTCATCTCCACTCTTAAATCCAAATGCAGGATGGAAATCGAACTTGATAGCACCCACTGCAATACCCGGACCTACTGCTCTCTTGATCATGGCGATTCCCTCATTGCCAAAACCTGCACATAATTCGAGGGCAGTACACCCCTTTGCCACCAACTCTTTTGCCACCTCAACTGCCTGGGAGTAAGTGGAACATCCCACAACATTCAGGTTAATATCTGCGGAAGGAATCTCTGCCCGCTGTTTAGCGGGATCGCATCCCGGTGCAACATAAATAAAAGCACATTCAAACATAGTTTTCACCTCGTCGTTTGACTAATATGGATATAAATTCACGAACTTTAATCTTATCATTATTATACCTTATCAACCCGGCATATAATGGAAGTATCTGTTCTTATAAATGAGAATATCTGGGCTTTCCACCATGCATCATCGACAAGATCCCGGAAATAAAGCAATTTTATTACAGTTTTGATAGACATAGACCTGCTAATTGCGTTACAATGTATCGTAAGGTATATATGAATTACATATTTATGCATTCCTGATATCCATAGAAGAACAAGAACAGAAAGGAATACCCCATGATCAACAAAAATATTGAGATTGTAAAAAGCAAAGACCCGAAAATCGCACGTGTTCTGGAACTGGAACTTCGCCGTCAGCAGAACAACCTGGAACTGATCGCTTCCGAGAACCTGGTCAGCCCGGAAGTTATGGCTACTATGGGAAGCGTACTCACCAATAAATATGCAGAAGGATATCCCGGACGCCGTCATTACGGTGGCTGTGAGTATGTTGATATGGCAGAACGCATCTGTATTGAACGTGCAAAAGAAATCTTTAATGCTAACTTTGCCAACGTTCAGGCCCACAGTGGCTCCCAGGCAAATTTCTGTGTTTACCTTGCTCTCTGCAAGCCAGGAGATACCGTTCTGGGAATGGATCTGAACATGGGTGGCCATCTGACTCATGGTAGCAAGGCCAGCTTTTCCGGAAAACTCTATCATTCAGAGTTCTACGGTGTCAGTCCGGAGACCGGTCTGATCGATTATGAAGAAGTGCGCAAAAAAGCAGAAGAATGCCGCCCTAAGATGATCATTGCGGGCGCATCTGCCTACCCACGTATCATTGACTTCAAGAAATTTGCTGAGATTGCACACGATGTAGGCGCTTATCTTATGGTGGATATGGCACATATCGCCGGTCTGGTAGCTGCAGGAGAACATCCGAATCCACTCCCCTATGCTGATGTAGTAACCACCACCACCCACAAAACCATGCGTGGTCCTCGCGGAGGCATCATCATGACAAATGACGAAGAAATTGCGAAGAAAATTGACAGAGCCATGTTCCCCGGCACTCAGGGCGGCCCTCTGATGCATATCATCGCTGCCAAAGCAGTGGCACTTGGTGAGGCTCTCCGCCCCGAATTCAAAGACTATCAGGCCCAGATTGTTAAAAACGCGAAAGTTCTGGCAGAAACTCTTCTGGAAGGTGGAATTGATCTGGTTAGCGGTGGTACGGACAATCACCTCATGCTGCTGGATCTCAGGAAACTTGAAATGACCGGCAAGGAACTGGAAGATCGTCTTGACCGTGTTCACATCACAGTCAACAAAAACTCTATCCCTGGAGATACCCAGCCAGCATTAGTAACCTCCGGTGTCCGTCTTGGCACTCCTGCCATGACCACTCGTGGAATGAAAGAAGCTGAGATGAGAATCATAGGCGATATGATTTTGAAAGCAATCTTCGACTTCGAGAGCACCCGTGGTGAAATCCTCTCCATGGTAGATGAGCTCTGCGTACAATACCCCCTGTACTAGAGAAGTACTGACTTGGATAACAGGGATGATTGCTAAGGAGGTTTTTTCATGAAAATATGTGTTTATGGTGCTGCCAGCACGAAAATAGATAAAAAGTATCTCCAGGCAACGGAGGACCTCTGTGAAAAAATGGCACTTAGAGGGCATACCCTCGTATTCGGCGCCGGTGCCGGAGGGGTCATGGGGGCAGCAGCAAAGGGTTTTCGTAAAGGCGGTGCGTCTGTGATGGGAGTCGCTCCCGGCTTCTTTACCAACGGAACTATCGAAGAGATTTATACCGGATGTGACGCACTGGTGAAGACTGACAGCATGGGAACCCGCAAAACCGTCATGGAGGCCAATGCCGATGCTTTCATAACAGGTCCCGGCGGAATAGGCACCTATGATGAGTTATTCCAGGTACTTACTTTAAAACAGTTGAAAGTATTCGATAAGCCAATCATTATTTTCAATATCGATCATTTTTATGATCCGATCGTTGACCTGTTGAAGCAAGGTATTGATCAGAAATTCTTAAGAAGCGATACTCTCAGTCTCTATAAAGTTTTTTCTGAAAATGAAATGGATGAGATGATTGAATTTATTGAGAATTATGACATGGACTATACGAAAGCCAACGGAGAATGTGTGGACAGTATATACGGTGAAAGTTGATAAAGAAAGCCTCATGTTGCAATGTTGCAGCATGAGGCTTATTATTTTACTGTTACAAAATAAAACAAAAGCAGCCCGGAAGTTTTTTAGCTTCCAGGCCCCCTTTGTAATGGCATGTATCAGGTAAACAAAGCAGTAGAATAATAACGGTCCCCGCTGTCGGGCAGCAATGCAACGATTACTTTCCCTTTATTCTCCGGCTTCCTGGCCAGCTGTATCCCGCCAAATAGTGCTGCTCCGGACGAGATACCTACAGAAATGCCTTCCTTTTTAGCCAGTAATCTTGCAGTCTCAAAAGCATCCTGGTTCGATGCCTTGAAAACTTCATCATATACCTTTGTATCCAGTACCTCCGGCACAAAACCAGCCCCGATGCCCTGAATCTTATGGGAACCGGATCTTCCCTCGGAAAGTACCGGAGAATCCTCCGGCTCCAATGCCACAATCTTAATATTCGGATTCTGTTCCTTCAGATATTCACCTGTGCCTGTCACCGTACCACCTGTACCGACACCTGCGATAAAGATGTCTACCTTTCCGTCGGTATCTTTCCAGATCTCCGGTCCGGTGGTTGCCTTGTGGATGGCAGGGTTGGCAGGATTCACGAATTGTCCCGGGATAAACCCTCCCGGTATCTCTGCTGCCAATTCTTCTGCCTTGGCAATGGCACCCTTCATACCTTTTGCTCCTTCGGTAAGAACAAGTTCCGCTCCATATGCTTTGAGAATATTACGGCGCTCCACGCTCATGGTTTCAGGCATGGTAAGTATGATCCGGTAACCTTTGGCTGCAGCAATCGCAGCAAGACCAATCCCCGTATTTCCTGAAGTCGGTTCGATAATAACAGATCCCTCTTTCAGGACGCCTCTTTCTTCTGCATCTTCAATCATGGCCTTGGCAATACGGTCTTTCACGCTTCCGGCCGGGTTAAAGTATTCCAGCTTCACCAGAAGTGTTGCTTCCAGCCCAAGTTCTTTTTCAATGTTTACCACTTCTACTAACGGTGTATTTCCAATTAATCCTAAAGTTCCCTTGTATATGTTAGACATAGATATGACCTTCCTTTCAATCGTGATAAATATGATTTTATAAACTTTTTATCTGATTGCCGCAAATCCGGCTTCAAGATCAGCAATGATATCGTCGATGTGCTCAGTACCTATGGAAAGACGAATTGTGTTGGATTTGATTCCCTGATCGAGAAGTTCTTCTTCTGACAACTGAGAATGCGTTGTGGATGCCGGATGAATCACAAGACTCTTGACATCTGCAACATTTGCCAAAAGGGAGAAAATTTTCAGGTTGTCAATGAATTTCCATGCCTCTTCCTGATCTCCTTTGATCTCAAAGGTGAAGATGGAACCTCCTCCATTTGGGAAATACCTCTCATAAAGCGCATGATCCGGATGGTCCGGTAAAGATGGATGGTTGACCTTTTCCACCTGTGGATTAGCATTCAGATATTCAATCACTTTCTTTGTATTTTCCGCATGTCTTTCCAGCCGGAGTGATAAGGTTTCCACACCCTGTAGAAGTAAAAATGCGCTAAAAGGTGCAATGGTAGCACCGGTATCCCGAAGCAGAATTGCCCGGATATAGGTCACAAAAGCAGCCGGCCCCACAGCATCATAGAAAGAAACTCCATGATAGCTTGGATTTGGTGCAGCTATGTTGGGATACTTGCCACTTGCCCTCCAGTCAAATTTGCCGGATTCTACTATGATTCCACCTAATGTTGTCCCATGTCCACCAATGAATTTCGTGGCGGAATGAACAACAATGTCTGCGCCGTGTTCAATTGGTCTGATGAGGTAAGGTGTTCCAAAGGTGTTGTCAATCACTACCGGAATGCCATGCACATGGGCGATTCTGGCAACTGCATCAATATCCGGGATGTCACTGTTGGGATTGCCCAGGGTTTCCAGGAAGAAAGCTCTGGTATCTTCCGTTATTGCTGCTTCCACCTCCTCAAGATTATGAATATCTACAAAGCTTGTCTTGATTCCGTACTGAGGAAGTGTATGTGCCAGAAGGTTAAAGGTTCCTCCATAAATGGTCTTTTGGGCTATGATGTGGCCACCGTTTGCTGCAAGTGCCTCGATGGTATAGGCGATGGCTGCCGCACCGGAAGCTAGAGCAAGTGCAGCACTCCCCCCCTCCAGAGCTGCCAGTCTTTTCTCCAGCACCTCCTGGGTGGAATTGGTCAGTCTTCCGTAAATATTTCCTGCATCTGCCAGGCCAAAACGGTCAGCGGCGTGCTTACTGTTGTGGAAGACATAAGAAGTAGTCTGATAAATCGGCACAGCCCGGGCATCGGTTGCAGGGTCAGCCTGTTCCTGTCCAACGTGTAACTGCAGTGTTTCAAATTTGTAATTACTCATGCCATTACTCTCCTTTTATAATATTTTTATATTTATTTCTCGTCCGGTTTAGTATCGAGAGAATCCCGACGTTTTTTTTACAAAAAGAAAACCGGGGGCTTAT
>CAMNGO010000014.1 GCA_946538445.1 uncultured Lachnospiraceae bacterium | reverse complement strand
ATCCCCCTGCATGGTCACAACATTTATATTCTTTTTCTGGCAAGGGTTCAAAGCGCGGATCACATTATGAACCGTCCCGCCCCAGGCCAATCCGAGAAGTTCTTTCTCAGATAGGATACGCTGGAGATATCTGGCTCCTTCAATGGCGATGGTCCGTTTTAAAAAATCGGGATCTTCATATTGGGATTCCTGGGTCAAGGGGACAACATAGATATGACGGATAGGATAATGTTCCATCAATTCTCTTTGTAATTTCATACAGTCCGAGAACTGGGGGTCTACCTTTAAAGATACAATCCCATACTGGCCTGCACTTTTTAACAGTCTGGATACCGTGGGCTTGGAGATGCCAAGCTTCCTGGAAATCTCAAGCTGGTTCATGCCTTCCACATAATAAAGCTCCACCACTTCGTTAATCAGACATAATGACTGGGTATAAACTTCTTTTTCCAGATAGCTTCACCTCCCGCCGGAATCAAAAATAACTGCTGCAAATAGGAATACTTACAGCAGTTATTGTTCAAAATTAATTATTTCTCAAAGAAGCAATACTGCAACATTTAAGAATTTGGAATTTAGAATTTGGACTTAAGGTCATAGTTCTGGGTTGCCTGAGCTTCACCATACACGCCCCATGCATCCAGAGCAGCCTTTAATTCCGGATTATCCTTCTCGGCTTCTCTTAAGGTCTTGCCTGCCATAACAGCATCAATACCCTGACGGAATGCCTTGGCACCTGCGACGGCTCCCATCGGATGACCATGAATAGCACCGCCGGCTGCGATCATGACATCTTTACCAAATTTGTTGATCACGTCTTCGATATGTCCCTGGGTTGTTCCACCACCAGGCATAGCAAATACCGGTTTGATATGTCCAAGAGGAGCTGTCATCTTGTATCCGGCAGATACGAAGGAATCCATGGACATAGGGAACTTGCCGTATGGAGTCAGGGCGATGATCATATCAAGACCACACAGTCTCGGAAGTGTCGCGCCGATCAGGTTGACACTGAGGCCGGACCACTCGGATTCATAAACAGCACCTGTATAATCGGAATGAGCCAGGATCGGAACATCAATCTCCGGATCGTCTGCCAGCATTCTGGCAGCATCAAGTCCGATGGTATTGTAGTTGACAAGCAATGCATTTCCACCGTTTTTAATTACGGTCATGGCATTTTTCTTTAAGTTCTCGGTTCTGTCAGTGATGTTGAAAGCAAATAATGTCTTTTCACCTTTTACTTTATCTGCTTCTTTGATAGCAGGCATAACTGCCTTAACTCTATCCTCGAGCGGGCAGAAGTATGGGCTGGCAACCAGCTCATCGTCCTTGATGATATCCACGCCGCCGACAGCTGCTTCATAAGCGAGCTTAGCAGTCATTTCTGGGTCGAGACCTACACATGGTTTGATCATGTTATTAAGCAGAGGTCTGTCATAAACACCCAGCAGGTCACGGATGCCCGGGATACCGAATTTCGGTCCCTTGTAGTAATCAAGATAACTCTTGGGGAATTCAAGATCAAGTAATTTTACTTTGCCTGAGCTGGAGATATTACCAATCACGGTACTTAAGAGCATCGCTACAGACGGTCCTAAATTGCCTTTGGGGAAAGCAAGACGGATGATAAAATGCCTCTCGGTAACACCTTCCGGAACACCAATCTGATAAGCAGGAGCTTCATAAACACCGATAACACGTGCGATGGCTCTGGCTCTGACTTCCTCTGTCTCACCGGGAACCTTCAGCCATGTTCCGCAGGACTGCTCAACAGCAAGGGCAGCACCAAATTTCAAACCGTTGGTATCTCTCGGTGTGGCACAATAATAAGTAGCAATGACAAAACCTTCCGGATCTAATGCTTCGGGATACTGAACTACGATAGGATCAATGTACATAATCTTCCTCCATTCTCTTTTTTGTGATTAGATTACTTACCTTCTTAAGACCCACATCTCTTCCGTGGATCATATCTGATTTCATTATATCCTAATCCAAAAAAATGAAAATATAGAAATTTATTTCAATAAACTGATCAGCTTCTTAGCAAGATGATAGTCAACGATCAGCACATCGATATAATTGCCATTCAACAGTGACAGGACAGAGTATGCTTTTTTTGAACCGGAAGCTGCAATCACTTTGCAGGGGATCTTGCGGAATGTCTCCAGATCGATAGCAAGAGTCCTGTCTTTGATGGGATTGTCACACTCCGATCCATCTTTACGAATAAAGTGCAGCATGATGTCGCTGACCACCCTCTCCTCTCTCAATTCCCTTCTTTCATTCTCGGTCAGATAATCTGTCTTCCCCAGGAGGGAATCATAATCGGGATACATACTTCCCACTCCTGTAAGAGCGATATCGATCTTCTCGTACATTTCAAATATGCTGCGGCATTCCTCGGTGGCGGCCATCTGCCGGCATTCTTCCGGTGTATTATAAAGACCCGGATGCTCCAGGGAGATTTTCTCTCCCCCGAAAGCCATGGCGGCCCGGTCAACCAGGGTCTGAACCTCCAGAGTCTCATGGCAGTTGGCAATGCTGCCGTGCATCGTGACGATGCTGGCCCTCACTTTTCTGCAGGGGTTCAGGTACTGGATCAAATGGTACATGGTTCCACCCCAGGCAAGTCCCAGGATGTCATCATCCCGGATGATCCTCTGGACATATCTTGCCCCTTCCAGGGCAACCTGTTTTTTGACATTCTTATCCTGGAGTTCTTCCTCCGGTTTATCGAGGGGAACGATACAGACATTTCTCAGGTGAAACCTTTCCTCAAGATATTTCTCCATCTCATTACATTCCAGATAGGGCTGGGCAAGTTGAATCTTGATGATGCCTTCCTGTCTCGCCCTTTTCAGTACCCTTGAGACCGTGGAGGAGGACAGTTCAAACTGCTGGGCAATCTCTGAGGTTTTCTTCTCCTCGATATAATATTGATAAGCAATCTGGCTTACCAGGCAGGTTGATGGATCGTAAACTTCTTTTTTCATATTCCTTTCTCCATATATATTCTTTGTGTATATAGAAACAGGGCAGTAGTGTCTTACCCCGACACCACTGCCCTTTCAAGAACATTCTTTTAGTTTTGATTCTCCTGGAACATCTCATGAATTCCTTTGGCTGCAGCTTTTCCTGCTCCCATAGCAAGGATTACTGTGGCAGCGCCGGTGACGGCGTCACCGCCGGCATAGACCATGGCTTTGGAGGTCTTACCGTTTTCCTCATCTGCCACGATACATTTTCTGCGATTTATTTCCAGACCTTTTGTGGTGGAGGAAATCAGCGGGTTGGGGGAGGTTCCCAGAGACATGATCACTGTATCCACATCGATTTCGTACTCGGATCCCGGGATCTCGATGGGGCGCCTTCTTCCGGAGGCATCCGGCTCTCCCAGTTCCATCTTGATCACACGGATTCCCTTAACCCATCCATTCTCATCCACAAGGATTTCTTTCGGATTCTGAAGCAGGTCAAAGATAACGCCCTCTTCTTTGGCATGATGAACTTCCTCCACTCTGGCGGGGAGTTCGGCCTCGGAACGACGGTAGACGATGTGTACTTCCGCGCCAAGACGCAGAGCAGTTCTGGCAGCATCCATAGCTACATTTCCGCCGCCGACCACTGCCACCTTCTTCCCGGTGGAGATGGGGGTGTCATAGGTGTCGTCATAAGCATGCATCAGATTGCTTCTGGTAAGGTATTCATTGGCGGACATACATCCGTTGGCCGTCTCTCCCGGGATTCCCATAAACATGGGAAGGCCGGCACCGGAACCGATAAAGATTGCTTCAAAGCCTTCATCTTCCAGAAGCTGATCCACGGTGGTGGATTTGCCGATGACCACGTTTGTCTCAAAGGTCACGCCCAGTTCTTTTACCTTATCGATCTCTTTTTTCACAACTTTATTCTTAGGAAGACGGAATTCCGGAATGCCGTAGGCCAGAACACCGCCTAATTCGTGGAGTGCTTCAAATACCGTCACATCATAGCCCATCTTGGCAAGGTCGCCGGCACAGGTCAGTCCTGCAGGGCCGGAACCGATCACTGCAACTTTATGACCGTTTGATGACGCTGCCTTCTTAGGCATGATTTCATGTTCCAGGGCATAATCTGCCACAAATCGCTCCAGCTTACCGATGGAGACAGGGTCTCCTTTGATTCCGCGGATACATTTGCTCTCGCACTGGGATTCCTGAGGACAGACACGGCCACAGATCGCCGGCAGGGAGGAGGATTCTCCGATCACATCGTAAGCTGCCTCGATATTTCCTTCTTTCACTTCATGGATGAAGGCGGGGATATTGATGTTTACAGGACACCCTTCGATACATTTCGCCTTCTTGCAGCCTAAGCAGCGGAGGGCTTCTGCCTGCGCTTCTTCCTGATTGTATCCGTAGCAGACTTCCTCAAAATTTCTTGCTCGTTCTTTTGGATCCTGCTCTCTGACAGGAATCTTCTTTAACATATCCTGTGCCATTATCTGTCACCTCCACACTGTCCACATCCGCCGTGATGGCTATCTCCTTCCTGTAAGGCAAGGAGCTTTCTCTGTTCTTTATCCTTGTACATCTGCTGCCTCTTCATAGCGCTGTCAAAGTTCACGCCATAACCGTCGAATTCCGGTCCGTCCACACAGGCGAATTTCACTTCGTCATGGACCAGCACACGGCAGGCACCGCACATACCGGTCCCATCGACCATGATGGGGTTCATGCTGACGATGCACTGTGGAATCTCCAGTTTTTTCGCGGTGAGAGCACCAAATTTCATCATGATCATAGGTCCTATGATCACACACACATCATATTTGTTTCCTGCGTTTGCAAGTTCTTCCATCTTTCCGGTGACCATGCCGGCGTATCCGTAGGAACCGTCGTCTGTGCAGGGGTAATAATTCTCAGCCACAGCCTTCATCTCTTCCTCGAGGATCAGAAGGTCTTTTGTCTTGGCACCGATGATCACATCCACACCGACGCCTTGCTCATGCATCCATTTTACCTGAGGATAGATGGGGGCTGCACCTACGCCGCCGCCGACAAAGAGGATCTTCTTTGCCTTCAGATCTTCGATATCTTCCTCCAGCAATTCGGAGGGGCAGCCAAGGGGACCTGTAAAATCACGGAAAGCATCACCCTCGGACAGATGAACAAACTTGCTGGTGGAAGCTCCCACCGGCTGAAAAACGATAGTCACCGTACCTGCTTCCCGGTCATAATCGCAGATCGTAAGCGGGATTCTCTCCCCTTTTTCATCCATCTTAACGATCACAAACTGACCCGGAAGGCAATGCTTTGCCACGCGGGGTGCCTGAACATCCATCAGATAACTGTTGGCAGATAATTTCTCTGCCTTCATGATCTTATACATCTATCTTTCCTCCCTGAAATATATTTCCCTTATCATAATCTTCTTATGAATTTTTTATCTCACAAAAAATCATAATTTTCTATGAGATAGAAAATATTATAGCACAATATAGGGGAATGTCAAAATCAATTGATGATACTAAGGATTATTTGAAGGCTCGCCTCCATTTTCCTGCATATCTCCTCCCTCGTTCGGTTCCGTTCCGTCAGATCCGTCCGGGACCTCCGTCTCCGGCGTCTCCGGAATCTGAATATCGGGAATTTCTATCTCATCGTTTATATTCTCCTCTTCATCCTGGTCATCCACGTCTTCTTCCTGATCCTGAACTGGTTCCTGAACCTCGTCAGGTTCCGGTTCCTCCTCTTCCTCTTCTTTTTTTTCTGTGGTGTCGTTCTCCTCCTTTTGGGTATCCAGATCCCTGCCGAAATAAGCCCCGAAATCATCTTCCAGTTCCACGTCGCGGGTGATGCCGGCATGAATCTTGTTCATGAAATCAGTCCAGATATAAGCGGGATATGTGTTTCCTTTCAGGTCATCAACACTCTCGTAGATATCCTTTCCTACCCACACTGCCGTTGTATAATATGGGCTGTAACCACAGAGCCACCCATCCACATAGTTGCTGGTGGTACCGGTTTTACATGCCACCGGAATATCCAGGTCAAGCCTGCAGTTGGAGGCGGTAGCATTGCCGTCGGTGACACAGCTTTCCAGTACATTGGTCATCATTCTGGAAGCCTGGTTGGAGTAGACCGTCCTGGATCTTGTGGCTTCATCCTCGCTGACCACATCATTTCCTTTGGCGTCCGTAATCTTCACGATACAGGTCGGATTACGGTAAGTTCCGTTGTTGGCGAGGGCCGCATAGGCAGAAGCCATCTCTACCGGCGTAGTCCCGTTGGTGAAACCTCCGATACAGGTGGTATCGTATATATAATCCTTCTTATCAAGGCCGGCAAAATTCATTTCTTCCAGGTATTTCAGAAGGGAGGAGGCCCCCATTTCCTTGTACATGCGATAAGTAACCACATTGCTGGATTTCTGTACCGCCCTGCGCAGGGTGATGCTGCCGGAATAAGAGTTTCCGGCATTGTTCACGGTGTCGGAACCGGTCATGCGGCTGTCGTCCACGATGGAATCCGGTGTGTAGCCCTCCTCAAAAGCAGGGGTAAATACCACAAGAGGTTTGATGGCACTTCCAGGCTGCCGGTTGGTCTGATAGGCCCGGTTCAGGCCGAAAACTTCCTGATCCTGTTCCCTTCCGCCCACGACGGCAACTACCTTTCCGGTGGAGTTGTCGATGCAGACAGCAGCTCCCTGGACTTTGAAGACACCGTCATCCGTCTTCTCGATGAAGGAGGAACCCAGTTTGGTGGAGACAGACTCCTGCATGGTTTCCTGCATCAATACATCGATGGAGGTATAGATGCGGTATCCTGCCGTATACAATTTCTGACGGTAATTGGAATACCATTCATCGTATTCTTCCCGGTACGCTTTCTTCTCTTCCTCCGTGTCAAACCGGGTCTGCAGATCAAACCCGTCCGCCACCATCAGTGCTTCCGTAGCACATTTTAAAATATATGTCTCCGCATAGTCGTTGGCGGTTGTCTCTTTTTTGGGGCGGATGGAGATTTCTTCTGCCAGGGACTTCTCGTACTGGTCCTTGGACAGATAACCCTGGTTGTACATGGCCGTGAGAATCCTGTCCCTCCTGCCCAGAGTCGCTTCCGCGTTCTCATAGGGATCATAGCGGGTGGGACTATTGGGAATCGCACATAAAAAGGCTGTCTGTGATATGGTGAGATCTTTACAGCTTTTCTGAAAATAAGCCTGGGATGCCGCCTCAATTCCATAATTGCCGTTGGCAAAATAAACATTGTTCAGATAGAATTCCAGGATGTCTTCCTTGGTATATTTTTGCTCCAGGGCAAAAGCATAGAAAATCTCATTGATCTTCCTGGAATAGGTCTTCTCAAAGGAAAGGTAGATATTTCTTGCCAGCTGCTGGGTGATGGTAGATCCACCCATGGTGATCCTGCCCCGGTTCAATATGAGATAGACTACCGATCTGGCAAGACCAACCACATCCAGACCCCTGTGGCTGGTGAAATTTTTGTCTTCCACGGAGATGATGGCAAGCTTTGCCGCGTCGGAAATCTCGTCATACTCCAGGTAATAGACATCTCTCTCCCCTTTCAGTTTTTTGATTTCATCCCCGTTGATATCATAGACGATGGATGTCTGCCATTGCCGGAAGGTGTCATCGCTGCTGGCAGCTACATCCGACACTGCATGGCTGTACATCCGGATCAGGGGAACTCCGAATCGGACAAATCCTGCCACCACTGCCAGGAACAGCAGCACCAGGAGTATGGTCCCCAGGGAAGCTCCTTTTTTTGAGGATGCTTTCTTGTTCATTCTGCTCATAAAAATCCTCCATATCTCCCTGTTCAATCCTCCCCTTTTCCTGTATACTCTAGGAGGGAGATGCCTCTTTTCTTTCCTGTTGGTTGGAAGAAAAAGAAGGCTGTGAAAGGGAAAAAATGTCATTGAATACTTATCAGTTAAAATATATCGCCTTGCTGTCCATGGTCATTGACCATGCCGGAGTTATCTTTCGGTCTCAGTTGCCGGACACGGTCTACCTGACGATGCGCTGTATGGGAAGGATAGCCTTTCCTGTTTTCTGCTTTACCCTTGTGGAAGGTTTCTTCCACAGCAGTAACCGAAACAGGTATCTGGCCCGTCTCCTTCTTTTTGCCATCCTCTCCGAGGTACCCTTTGATCTGGCCCTGAAAGGTACTTTCTGGAACATCATTCATCATCCTTCTATATATACCGTCATGGACTGGTCATCCCAAAATGTGTTTTTCACACTTTCCCTGGGTTTTGTCGCCATGATGATCCTGGACCAGTGTCAGGATGATAAACCACGGATCCTGATTACCGTTATCGTATTTTCTCTGGCCGGAGAAATCCTTCAATGTGATTACGGCTCCACCGGAATCGTCACCATTCTCCTGTTTTACTTTGTCAGAAAATACGGACAGCTTCCGCTGATCGGCGCCTATCTTCCTCTGATGCTGTTGGGATTACGCTCACGTTCCCAACCTGCCTGCATCCTCTCCTTCCCCTTGCTGCAAAGTTACAACGGCGAGAAAGGAAGAGGATCCAGATATTTCTTCTATATTGCCTACCCGGTCCATCTCACACTCTTATTGTTCCTGAGATATTGGCTTCAGTCCTTAAGGTAGGTAAAAAATCTGTTTCCTGATTTTTCAAATTTATCCGTCAATGTCTTTCGGTCCACTGCTGTGGATTTTCCGGTGACGGGATCGAGATAGCGGAGTTTAGTGGAATTGTAACTCATGAGGATCACATATCGGTTGGGGCTGTATTTGGCCAGGACCGGACTGCCCTTACTGATATAGTAGAGAACCTGGTCCACCGTACAGCCGCTGATGTCATAAGCTTCAGCCCCACTGTATTCTTTCAGCAGTTTTACCGGCTTATTTCCTTCCGTATCGATCTCGGAGGCTTTGACCTGTCTGCCGTTTACCTTAGCTATCATCTCCAGGCATCCTGCCAGGGAGCGGTCCTCATTTTTCACCTTGGTCACCTGATCCATACCCGCTACCATGGCATAATCCACGAATCCGCATTTCCACATGATCTGCTCTTCGCTGCTGATGACACTTCCACGTTTTTCATCCGCACAGAGGATGGCCTCCATAAGATTGTCATAAACGCCCTGCTCTTCCCCTTCCGCATATACATAATACTGGGTTTTCGATTCGTTGCTGCGCTCCAGCGCCACCTGTATGTCCTTGTCACTGGAGAGAACCTTGGTAAGGACAAGGTCAGGCTCCACCTGAATGTAGACATAGCTTGGAAAACTTATGGACAGCTGGTCCCAGTAGGTGTTGGAATAGTCATAGACCAGGGAGACATTGCCGCTTTCTTCCTTCTCTTTGAAGCGGATGTAATCGGTGTCGCTGGTGGCTACGATCTTATTTCCGGTTTTCTTTCCGAATGCCATCGTCAGCACACTGCCGTCAATCTCCGTCTGCATTATATATCTTTTCGGCTTTTTGTAATTTTTGATCTCCACACCGTCCAGGGTGACGATGGAGAGTTCTTTCATGGGAAATGTAAGAACGTTTCCCGCGGTTTTTTTTACGTCATCCGCCGAGGCAGTACCATAGATAAAATCTTCATCCAGGAATCCCACAGCCCGGATCCTCTGCCGGTCGGAACAGGTAAAGGTATGTTTCTGTCCGGTCTCCAGATCCATCATCCGGATACTGGTGTTTTTGGTGAGATTTTTCTGGTCTTCTATGGCGATGATTCTCTGGTCTTTGGAGGCAGTGATGCTCTCATTGATCATGCCTGATTCCAGGATCTCATCCTTCTTCTTCTCCAGATCCACCGCATGAAGATCTCCGTCCAGGATACAGTAGAATACATTTTCCCGGTTCAGATAGCAAAGCCTTTTAATATCCTTCTTCATACGTTCATAAGGAACGGTCGTGGAGAAGAAGGCCAGTTCTTCATTACATTTGTTTGCCGCATTGTACCGCAGCAGATGGATCCCGTTCTTTCCCTCGTAATGACCGCGGTTCATATATCCGTAAACGATATAGACAATATTGCCGTCATCGTCGATATTCATGATCCTTATATCATGGCTGTCCTTGTTGTTTCTGAGATCCGCCAGGTTCTCCGAGGAGAAACTGTAGAGTCTGGCCATATCGGAGGTGTGATAGTTGTAATACCAGAGCTGGCCCTCCTGAACGAAGCAGACTTTATAGCCGTCCTCACTGCTGCGGTAATCCAGCTCTTCCGGATCGTGGATACCCAAAGTGATATAATTCTTGGCCGGGTTATTCAATGCCTTGTTATAATAAGAATTCATACTCCGGTTATACTTCAACAGATACATTCGGTCCGAGGTTTATCTCAGTTTATATTTTTCACTGAGGTCATAATACTGTACCACGCCCTCCCGGACCTCTGAAGACAGGATGCTGTCCATCTGAAGCACCACATAGACTTCATTGATTTCTTTTATGGTTACGATAGGATCACTTTCCGGTTTCACTTTTGTGTTTCCGAAGGATATCGCATCCACGCTGGAGTTGATATCCACTTTTTCCAGGCTTGTAGTCCTTCGGCCTGCCGCAGGTTCCAGATATTTGATATTTTTCTGGAATTCCGTCTTGTCAAAAAGATTGTTGTGGAATTCCCGGGCAAATGTCATGGCTTCGCTGAGGTGACATCCTTCCCCGTTGATCAGTTTGGTGTAAAAGAAGACTCTGGTATGGTTATCCAGGCGCGCAGCCATCCTCAGATAATAATTGGTGTCTTTTTTCAGATTGGTTTCAAAGACGATGGAACCGGTACGGATTCCCTCGCTCTCATCCTCCGTCAGCTTGTTGATCGTCCCCTCTTCCAGCGGTTCCTCTTCCGGGTTGGTGAACAGCTCATACTGGATGGCGGTGATATCATAATCATAGTTATGCAGGCACAGGTTCAATGTCCGGTCACTGCCGATGACTGTGATATGGTTCCGCACCAGGGACAGGTCAATGGGATCCAGAAATGCCGGCATGGTATTATAATAGCCGTTCTCCGATTGAATCTGCATCACCGGAAAAGTGGAATTCGCCAGCTCTGAGTAGTCCTGACCCTTCTCACTGGAAATCTGATGATTAAAAAAGAAAAATGCTCCCAGAAATACCGCTACTCCGACGATAACATGAATCAGAACATCTTTTATGGCATTTTTCATAAGGTTGTCTCCTTCCTGTACAGAGATTCCGGATCTTTCTTCTCTTCATTCCCGGTCATCAGACTCAGCAAAGTGGGTCTGAAATGGAAAGGCTCACACATTTTCCGAACCTGGTCCATGGCCTCTTTTCCGGGGGTACCGCTCAGGACCCCGCGGATCAGGATGTTTTTGGGTGTATGTTCCATATCAATAAACTCCAGGATCTGCGTATCATATCCGGCTGCCTCCAGCAGCTTTGCCCGGATTCCATCCGTGGCCAGCGCACTGAATCTCTCCTTCAATAAACCGTAGTCCATGATGGGTTCAAATATATCAGACCTGATCTGGCCGTTTAATTCGTGCTGACAGCAGGGGACGCTCAGGATCACCTTGGCACCCCATCGGACCGCCTTGTACAAAGCATAATCCGTGGCGGTATCGCAGGCGTGAAGAGTGACTACCATGTCTACCTGGTCCACCCCTTCATAGTCTTCGATAGAGCCCGCCAGGAAGGTCAGTCTGTCATAGCCATAAGAATCAGCCAGTTTCTGACAAACCTCTATCACGTTTTTCTTCAGATCAAGTCCGATGATCCGTATAGGGTAACCCATGAGGATCTTCAGATAGTAATACATGGCAAAAGTCAGATAAGATTTGCCGCAGCCGAAATCGATGATGGTCAATTCTCTGCCCTTTGGCAGATGGGGAATCACATCTTCGATAAACTCCAGAAACCGGTTGATCTGACGATATTTATCATACCGCGAACGAACGATTTTACCATCCCCGGTCATAACGCCAAGTTCTTTAAGGAAAGGAATATCCATCCCCTCTTTGAGGATATAATTCTTCTGTTTGTTGTGGGATAGCCGAACCGGCAAGGGGCTGGCTTCGGAAGCTTCCCTCTTCCTGATCTTGATGCTGGCATTGCCTTTCTTTCCAAGAAGAGCATTCATCTCCTCCAGACCATGGCGGACCTGGATCTGCTTATATCCCGGCAGATGGTCTGCGAGCCAATCCGATACTTCATGAGCTTTCAGATTCTCATGAAAAACCTGTGTCTTAGTGTATCCTGCCACCTGAAAGACCAGTTCCTGTTTCAGCAGGATGGGACGAATGGTATATTTTCTGATTTCTTCCGCTTTTCGTGGATTACTGATGGTGATTCCTGACAATTCTTCATCCAGGTAACCATCGATCCTGTCAATTAATTTCTTCATCTTTCTCCAATTATTTATTTCCTTTGATAAATGGAATGACATCCTCCAATGTCTCTCCCACCATTAGACACATTTCCCGGATCTCCTCAGAGATTTCTTTCAGATCGGGGATGGCAATCACCGGGATATTCCCACTGTGAGCAGCACAGATTCCCGCCGGGGAATCTTCCAGCACCAGGGCTTCTTCCGGTTTTGTGTCCATCATGCGGCAGGCTTCCAGAAAGATATCCGGGTGAGGCTTGCCTCTTTTCACCTGGCTGGAAGAAATGGTGTCTTTGAACCTGTCATCCAGGCCACACCGCTGAAGGTAGCTGCGGATTCCTTCCTGACCGGTAGAACTGGCAATAATCTTGGGGATATCCGCCTCCTCGATGGCATCCAGAAGGGGCAGCAGTCCCGGCTTCATGGGAATCCCTTCCCTGTCCATGATTTCCTGGATCCGATCTCCAATCTGCCGGTAAAAGAGTTCCGCATCCATATCTGTCCCGTATTGCTTCCGGTATTTTTTGCAGGTGTCTCTTTCGTCCACACCGATCAAAGTCTTATAGAAATCAAAACTTGTGGACAGACCCCACTCTTCTCCGACTTCTTCATAAGCCCGGAAGCCGATTGCCTCCGTGTCAAACATCAATCCATCCATATCAAATATAACTAATTTCATATATCAAAAACCTCACAGATATTATTTACCTTCTGTAGTCGACTCCTCCGTCTCCCCTTCACGGGTCATGGTGGAGTAGGCTGCCATATGCTCGTCATAGGTCTCAAAAAACAGATTGGAACCGTCATTTTTCTGGCTGTCCATCATAAAGAACAGATAATTGTGTTCTTCCGGATACAGGACGGCCTTGATTGCCTCCATGCCCGGGTTGCAGATAGGTCCCGGAGGCAGCCCCGGGATTTTGTAGGTATTGTAGGCAGAATCGTCCTTCAGGTGGGAGTACATAACCCTGTCAACTCCATACTGTCCGTCCGTCATTCCGTACACCACCGTGGAGTCAAACTGAAGTCTCATCTTCTGATCCAGACGGTTGTTGATCACACCTGCGATGGTGGCAAATTCCTCCGGCAGATCCGTCTCTTTCTCCACCAGGGAGGCCCGGGTCAGGACCTCATTTACAGTCATGCCCAATTCATGGGTTCTCTCCAGACATTTCTCGTCGTACTTGGTCTCGAATTCTTCCAGAAGCATGGATACCAGCTGGTCGGGGGTGGTATCTTTCTCCAGGTAGTAGGTATCAGGCCAGAGGTAGCCTTGCAGTTGGAAATATACGGTATCTTCTTTGGGAAGGGCCCCGTCGAATTCATAATCTGCGGCGGCATCTTTGACAGCCTGACAGAAATCTTTCGCTGTCATGATTCCCTTCTCCTCCAGGCGTGCTCCGATCTGTTCCACCGAATAGCCTTCCGGGATGGTGAAAACCAGCTCATCCTCCCTGGCGCCTTTAACCAGGGTTTCAATCAGATCATCAAGGCTCATTCCGGTGTTAAGATCATAAGATCCATAACGGAGTTTACCCTGGTTTCCGGTCTGATATAATTTCAGATAAAAGACAGCTTCATATCGTATCAGCCCTTTTTCCTTCAGCAAAGATACCAGCTCCCTGGTACTTGTGCCTTCCGGGATCTCCACAGTGACAGATTCTCCCTCCGTGGTCTTCCTGCTATACTCCCTGTAGAAAAGAGCCAGACCCAGGAGGATCACCAACAGGATAATGGTCAGTATCACTCTGGGTAACAGGGACTTCCGGGCTCTGTTGCTTTTCTTTCGTCTCTTATTATTCATGGGAACCTCCCCTTTTATCAGATAGAGATTGAGACTCCCCCCAAAAGAGGGAAGCTATTGAATTATTTCGAAAACTGATTTAATATTCTTGTATCCCTTCAGTCACAATACCATGAAGAAAGGGCACATATGAATATCACTCTGATTACGGATATCCGCAAGATTACATTAACATCATTTGATTATAACATAATACGGTCTATTTCAAAAGATACGATTCTCTTACAAGTTGAGGGAGATTTAACAAAACCCTCCAATCGGGGAATCGTCATCACTGATACAGAACAGGGAATCCGTCTGTGGTCGCAAAAAGGTTACCCTGTCATTGCCTATTCCCACGGGAAGAACGCCCAGGAGGAACTCATGGGTACACCATGGCTTATCCTGTCCCTTACTGCCTTATCCGAGGAGTATCTGACAGAAGTATGGTGCCGTTTTTATAAGATCCCTCTTGAGATCCTTCATACAGAACGCTGTTACCTGAGAGAATTATCCATGAAAGACCTCCCGGACCTGCTCAGGCTGGATGCAGACCAGCCCCCGGAGAGTCCCGGGCGTTTTTTTAAAGGGGAACCGGGGACAGAAGAGGAGTACCTCTCCTCCTACATCCGCTGCCAATACCCTTTCTTTGCTTATGGTCTCTATGGAGTTTACAAAAAGGAAACCGGCGAATTCCTGGGAATTGCCGGCTTTTACCTGCCGGATGATCATGACGGCAAGGAGAAAAATTCAAGTGGCGGATGGCTGAAAGTTTCTTTTGGAGAAAAGAATTCCCATGCCCGGGGAAATGCTTCTCTCGAAATCGGCTATGCCGTAAAAAAAAGCGTACGCCGGAAAGGGTACGCTAAAGAATGGATCCGTGCATTGGTCGATCATGCACAGAAGAATATGCAGATTCATCATATCATCGCCCGGATTCCCGTGGAGAACAAGGCATCCGTGGCTGCTGCCATCTCAGCAGGAGGGACCTTACTTGTACTGTAAGTTTTCAATGTCCTCGTTTCTTCCCGCCACGATCAGGATATCGCCTTCCAGGATATTCTGGTCGGGCTCCAGAAAACGTTCCGGCTCCTTCTGTCCTTTGTGATTGATGGCAATGATATTCAGGTTATAGTTGTTGCGGAACTGGAGTTCCCTCAGACTGTGGTTGGTCCACTCCGGTCTGGCGGGTATCTCCACAATACTCAGATTGCCGCTCAGATTAAAATAGTCCATAAAATTACCGACGATATTTTTCGCCAGGCGGAAGCCGCTTTCCGTCTCCGGCAGAATAACCTGGTCCGCGCCGATCTTCTCCAGGATTTTCTTCTGAAGAGGGGTTTCTGCCTTGGCGATCACCAGGGGAACTCCCATCTCTTTACAAAGGATGGTAGCCATAGCGCTGACCTCCAGTTTCTGCCCTACAGCGATGATCGCACCATCCATGCTTTCCAGTCCGATATTTTTCATGGCTGTCTCATTGGTCACATCCAGCTGCATGGCATAGGTCACTTCCGATGCCAGGTCATTGATCTTCTCCTTATGGATATCAATGATCATGACCTCCATCCCTTCCTGGGCCAGGGTCCGGGCAAGGCTCCTTCCGAATCCCCCCATTCCGATCACTGCATAGCTTTTTACTGAGCTCATAGTTTATTCTCCCATCTCTGATATTATTATCCTAACAGAACCGACTCGTCTGCGTAGTGAATCATGGAGTCAGACCTCCCTTTGGTGAGAAATGCGGCAGCCAGGGTTACCGGTCCGATCCGGCCTGCATACATAAGGCATATGATCACACTCTTTCCTGCAACATGAAGGGTTCCGGTGAGGTCTTTGGTAAGACCCACTGTACCGATCGCTGAGACTGTCTCGTAACAGGCCTTCATGAATTCCACGTCCTCCACCATGCATAAGACCATGGTTAATCCCAGCCAAACGATAAAACTGTAACCCAGGATGGCCAATGCCTTCCTGGTATAATCGAAAGGAATTGTCCTGTTAAACAGAACAATACTGTCATGGTTTTGTATCTCCGACTTTATGGCGGCGGCGATGATCACTATCGTTACCGTCTTGATTCCGCCTGCCGTTCCTGCCGGGGATCCCCCGATAAACATGAGGATCATGCAGAACATGGAAGTGGAATCGTAGAGTCCGGACTGGGGGATAGTATTAAACCCTGCAGTCCTGGTGGTTACCGATTGAAACAAAGCGGCCAGGCATTTCTTTGGAAAGCTGAAGGCTCCCAGAGTCCTGGGATTATGGAATTCGCAGACCAGCACCATGACCATTCCGAAAAAGATCAGAAATCCGGTGGAACATAGTACAATCTTGGCATGAAGAGACAGGCTGTTCAGTTTACGGTGAGGGCCCTTCTTCTTCAGGTAGGCCTTCTGGCGATCCAGGAGTTCCCACCAGACAATAAATCCCAGACCACCCAGGACGATCAGTGCCATGGTCACAAGGTTCATCCACAGATTTCCCGCATAGAGGGTCATACTTTCCTCTCCCAGCAGGTCCATTCCTGCATTACAGAAGGCGGACACCGACAGGAACAGGGATTTCCACACGCCGGAGACACCGTAATCCCGGCACAAAACCGGAAGGTAACACAGAAATCCGATAAATTCCACGATCAGCATACCCCGGATGACCCGTATCACAAAATTTACGACTCCTTGAATGGATTCCAGACCGTAGGATTGCTGGATCAGGAGGCGGTTTTTCAAACCGATCCTGCGGTGAAGCAGCACAAGTACCATCATCATAAAGGCCACCACACCCATACCGCCGAACTGGATCAGCAGAAGGATGATGATCTGTCCAAACAAACTCCAGTGACCTGCTGTATTCACTGTCACAAGCCCTGTCACGCAGACGGAGGTTGTGGACGTGAAGAGAGCATCGATATAGGGTGTGAACGTCCCTTCCGCAGAGCAGATCGGCAGAGTCAGGATCAGGGAGCCCAGAAAGATCACCGCGGCAAATCCTACCAGGATGATATGGGCCGGTAATATATTCCGTTGTAATTGCTGATTTTTTCTTCTGATCATTTTACTCTTTTTCACTTAAATCATCGGTGATGAACATGGCATCGCCGAAAGAAAAGAAGCGGTATCTCTCCCGGACTGCTTCTTCATAAGCCGCGAGAATGTGCTCTCTCCCTGCAAGAGCCGAAACCAGCATCAGCAGGGTGGATTCCGGAAGATGAAAATTCGTGATCAGGGCATCGATCACTTTAAACTGATAACCCGGATAGATAAAGATCTCGGTATTACCGCTGCCGGGAATCACGGTCCCGTCCTCAAGAGCCACGGACTCCAGAGTTCTGGTGCTGGTAGTTCCAACGGAAATGATCCGCCCCCCGGCTCTTTTGGTCCCGTTGATCAGGTCTGCCGCCTCTTCGCTTACCTGATAGAATTCCGAGTGCATATGGTGGTCCAGAACATTATCCACCTTCACGGGCCGAAAGGTGCCCAGACCCACATGGAGAGTTACCCGGGCGATCTTCACGCCCATCTCCCGGATCTCTTCCAGCAGTTCTTTCGTAAAATGCAAACCAGCGGTAGGGGCTGCCGCAGACCCTTCATACTTTGCATAGACGGTCTGATAGCGGTCTTTATCTTTTAATTTATGGGTGATATAAGGTGGCAGGGGCATCTGACCCAGACGGTCCAGAACCTCCTCAAAGATACCATCGTAAGAGAACTGCACCAGACGGTTGCCGTCAGGCAGCACTTCTTGCACTTCTGCCTCCAACTCTCCCTCCCCGAAAGAAATCCTGGCACCGACCTTGCATTTTCTGCCCGGCTTGACCAGGGTCTCCCAGATATCATTCTCCTTCCTCTTCAGAAGAAGGAATTCGATGTTGGCCCCCGTGTCTTTTTTCATTCCTATCAGGCGGGCCGGGATTACCTTGGTGTCATTGATCACCAGGCAATCCCCGGGCTTTAAGAATCTCAAAATATCACGAAAGATCCTGTGTTTTCTCTCCCCTGTCACTTTGTCAAGTACCAGGAGGCGGGAAGAAGAACGATCCTCCAGAGGATCCTGAGCGATCAGCTCCGGAGGCAGTTCAAAATTAAAATCACTTGTCTTCATTACGCTCTCAATTCCACTCCTAATCGGGACAGTTCTTTCAGAATCTTATCCACGATCTTGTTTACTTCCGCAGCTTCCAGACTGCGTTCCGGTGAGCGGAATACCAGGCTGTATGCCACGGATTTGTATCCTTTTTCAATCTGGGACCCCTCGTAGACATCAAAGAGAGTGATGCTTTCCAGGAGATTTCCTCCCTTGTCCCGCATAACCTTCTCCACCTGGCCCACGAAGATATCCTTGCTCATGACAAGGCTTAAGTCTCTGTTCACAGCCGGGTATCTTGCCACACCCACATACCTTCTGTCAAAGGTTGCGTTTTCCACGATCACGGGGAGATCGATTCCGGCTACATAAGCCTCGCACTTCATATCATAGTTATCGCAGACTTCCGGGTGAACCTGGCCGAGATAGCCGGCATAACTTCCATTAACGTAGACAAGGGCCTGACGTCCCGGATGCAGGAATGTCTTCTCCTTGCTGGGTTCAAATGTCACCTTTCCGCTGAGTCCCAGTTTCAGGAACATCTCCTCCAGAACACCTTTCATGAGGAAGAAGTCACAATCCCCGTACATGCCCAGTACCATTCTCTTCCTCTCGTCCGGCAGCTCCGTCAGGGGTAGAGCCTTGGGAAGGTAGACATTGGCGATCTCATAAAGGCGGACATTCTTGTTTCTGTGGTTGTAATTTCCGGACAGGGATGTGAGGATACCGTTGAGTTCGATCGTCCTCATGATGCTGTAGTCCTCACCGAGCGGATTGGATATTACAACAGCCTGACGCAGCGGATCATCCGCAGCCAGTCTTAATTTGTCATATACCTTGGGGCTCTCGAAAGAATAGCTCATGGCACCGCAGAAACCATTCTGCTCTGCGATATCACGTAAAACTCCTTCCACTCTGGCCGCAAAAGATACCTTACCGGCAGTTGCCTCCCCGTGGGGAAGGGTGGTAGGAATGTTGTCGTAGCCATAGAATCTGGCAACTTCCTCCGCAATATCTGCAGCGCAGCGCAGATCCAGGCGGAAGGAAGGAATGCTTAAGGTTCTGGTTTCGGCATCATAACCGATCTCAAGCCTCTCCAGATAAGCGATCATCTCCTCCTCGGAGATATCTGTTCCAAGTAATTTATTATATTTTTCGGGTTCAAAAGGAAGAGTTACATCTTCCACAGGGTTGGGATATACATCCACCACGCCGCCGACAACCTCACCGGCACCCAGTTCTTCCACCAGCTGGCAGGCACGGTTTATGGCTGCCAGGGCTCTCTGGGGCTCCAGGCCCTTCTCGAATTTACCGGAAGCATCGGTACGAAGGCCGATTCTTTTGGAAGAAAGACGGATATTGGTTCCGTCGAAAGTAGCCGCCTCAAAGAGCATGGTCTTGATGTCATCAGTTACCATGGAATTCTCGCCGCCCATGATACCACCGATGCCCACAGGGCCTTCCCCGTCATTGATCATGATCACATCATGATCCAGATTTCTGACCTGACCGTCAAGAGTGGTGAAGGTATCTCCGTCGGAGGCGCGCTTAACAACGATCTTGTGACCGCGGATCTTATCCAGATCATAGGCATGCATCGGCTGACCGAATTCTTCCATCACATAGTTGGTGATATCCACCATATTGTTGATGGGACGGATACCACAGGCTGCCAGTCTTCTCTGCATCCACTCCGGTGACGGAGCCAGCTTGATATTCTTCACAACTCTGGCAGTAAAACGATAGCAGAGATCCGGGTCTGCGATGTCCACGGAAATGTAATCATTCACATCTTCATTGTTTCCGCTTACTTTTACTTCCGGCGGACAGAAAGGTTTTTCAAAGGTAGCAGCTGCTTCTCTTGCCATTCCGATCATGCTGAAGCAGTCCACACGGTTGGAAGTGATCTCGAATTCCACCACGGCATCTCGGAGTCCCAGGGCTGCGACTGCGTCGTCTCCCGGCTTTAAGCCTTTGTCTTTGTCGAAGATATAGATTCCGTTTTCCGGAGCTTCCGGATAGAAATTTCTGTCACTGCCCAGTTCTTCTATGGAACACATCATGCCATAAGATGGCACGCCACGAAGTTTTCCTTTTTTGATCTTGATACCGCCTTCCGGATTAGGGCTTCCGTCATGGCCTCCTGCCACACGTCCACCGTCCAGAACCACCGGAATGACAGCTCCTTCATAAACATTGGGAGCGCCTGTCACGATCTGCACATCCTCAGCTTCTCCCACGTTCACCTGGCATACCACCAGTTTGTCAGCATCGGGATGTTTTTCAATCTTATCCACCACGCCCACAACGATCTTCTCCAGGTTCTTATCCAGATAAACCGCGTTCTCCACATGAGAACCGGATAATGTCATCTTGTCCACATATTCCTGAACCGTACAATCCAGCTCAGGCACATACGCTTTTATCCATGAAATAGGTGTTACCATTATTATGTTCCTCCTCGTAGATTAGAATTGTTTCAAAAATCTGGCGTCGTTCTCATATAAGAGTCGCATGTCGTCAATCTCGTATTTGAGCATGGTGACACGTTCCAGGCCGATGCCGAAGGCAAAGCCTGAATACTCTTCCGGATCGATACCACAGTCAGCCAGAACTTTTGGATGAACCATGCCGCAGCCGAGGATCTCAATCCATCCGCTGCCTTTACACATACGGCATCCTTTCCCGCCACATTTGAAACAGCTGACATCCACTTCTGCGCTGGGTTCCGTAAATGGGAAATGGTGGGGACGGAATTTTACCTTGGTCTCGGGACCGAAGAATTCCTGGGCCCACTGCTGTAAGGTACCCTTCAGGTCGGCAAAGGTGATGTTTTTGTCTACCACAAGACCTTCAAACTGATGGAAGGAAGGAGAATGGGTAGCATCCACTTCATCAGAACGGAAGACACGGCCCGGTGAAACCACACGGATGGGCATACGTCCTGTCTCCATGATACGGGCCTGCACAGAGGAGGTCTGTGTTCTCAGGAGAATGTCTTTGGTAATATAGAATGTATCCTGCTCGTCCTTGGCCGGATGGTCTGCAGGAATATTCAGAAGTTCGAAATTATAACGGTCGTATTCCACCTCAGGACCTTCCACCACTTCATAGCCCATACCGATGAATACCCGCTCCAGGTCTTCCTGGGCGATCTGGTTGGGATGGCGATGTCCCACGTTCACCTTGGTTCCGGGAAGGGTCACATCGATCACTTCCCTCTTCATCTTCTCCTCGCGGATCTTTTTGAAGATGAGTTCTTTCTCTTTATCAAATCCTGCTTCGATCAGCTGTCTGGCATCATTCACCATCTGACCCACCTTGGGTCTTTCCTCGGGTGCCACATTCTTCATGCCCTTCAGCAGCTGGGACAGTTCCCCTTTCTTGCCCAGGTATCTGACCTTCACCTCATTCAGTTCATCCATGCTTGAGGCGGATTCGATTGCCTGCAAAGCACAGTTTTTAATCTGCTCTAACCTTTCTTTCATGCTGCAACTCCTTTTTGATGTTAAATGGTATTGTATAAGAGACTTATACAACAAAAAAGTCCCTTGTTAAACAAGGGACGAATCTTATCGCGGTACCACCCTGATTCCCAATCTTAAGATACTGTCCGGCGTGAAAACTCACACCTGAAAGAATCACTAATCAGGCACTCAAAACACTTAACGCGTGTCAACGTCATCCTTTATCCGGTCAAGACCATACATGATTCCTTAACCCAAAAACTCCAGGATGCTGCTCCGGTGTGGAACTTCGAACACAGACCAGAGCTGGAGAAAACTTTCAGCCAATGATTTCCTCTCTCTGACAGATGATCTGTCTCTACTCAATGGTACCAACCATTCACCTTCATCGCATTTTTCTGCAATCTAGATAATTTTAGCAAAGAGCTTTTCAGCTGTCAACTAATTTCTTGCGAAATGGGAGGACACGTAGTATTCTATAAAAAAACAAACAAGGAGGGTGCCTTTATGAATGTGAAAGGTCATCTTAAGACAATCAATCATCATAAATATCTTGTGACAGTCATGTGTTTTAAAGTGGGACTGTACAAGCAAGGCCTTCTCCATGACCTGTCGAAATACCATCCCAAGGAGTTTCTCCCGGGCATCAGATATTATCAGGGGAATCGCAGTCCTTACTTCATGGAGAAAAAACTGCATCGTTTTTCCCATGGCTGGCTCCATCATAAAGG
>CAMNGO010000013.1 GCA_946538445.1 uncultured Lachnospiraceae bacterium | reverse complement strand
TACAATCATAGATAAGAATCAAGACGGCTGACCCAGTCAATTCATGTGAAGAGGGAAGGATTCCTATGAGTAAAACAGCATATTTTTATCTGACACCGGATGGCCAGAAACTGGCCCAGTCTTTATCTGCCTCCCATCCCGGTGATATATACGGAAAAGAAAACTTTAAAGAAACTCTGCGGAAAGCATTTGAAAACTATGATTACCTGGTCTGCATCATGGCCACCGGCATCGTCGTGCGGATCCTGGCTCCCTGCATCTCGCACAAGACCAGCGACCCTGGGGTGGTGGTGATGGACCAGAAAGGCCGGTTCGCCATCAGCCTTCTCTCCGGGCATCTGGGAGGGGCAAATGATCTGGCCAGGAAAATGGCTTTTCTCTCCGGTGGAGAGGCGGTGATCACCACGGCCACAGATGTGGCAGGTGAGCTTTCCTTTGACAGCTTTGCCAAAAAGTATCACATGTCCATTGAGAACATCGAGGTCCTGAAATCCATCAGTGGCACCTTGCTGGAAGGCAAGCCCATCGTGGTCGTTTCCTCCATGCCATCCTCGGAACCGACCTACCCTGAATTATGGCGGGGAAAGAAGAGAGGAAGATTTGTCCTCTGTACTCCGGAAGAATATTCCTCCCTGCTGCAAAAGGGATCTCAGGTCATTCATATCCCCACGGTAGTCATCCATGAGGGTTTCTCATTGTCCGAAGAAGAAAAGGCCTGTGTGCAGGCTCCCGTACTTTATCTGCGGCCCAGGACCATCTGCGCCGGTATCGGGTGCAAAAGGGGAATGGAAGCTCCCCCCATAGAAGCAGCCCTTCTGGATACATTAAAAAAAGAAGGCCTGAGCCCTCTTTCTTTGAAATGTATCAGCACGATTCCCTTGAAAGCTGATGAACCAGGCATTCTGGCCCTTGCCGACAAGCTCCAAGTCCCCTTGACCGTAATCCCCACCGAAGAGATCGAGGCCCTGGATATCCAGGGATTAGGCATCGCCGCTTCAGACTATGTGGAGAAGCAGACAGGTGTTCTGTCCGTATCCACCGCATCTTCCTATCTGGCTTCAGACTGTGGAATCATCCTGGTGGACAAGGCAAAATATAAAGGGATCACCATCGCCTTATCAAAGGCCAGATCCTTGTAGGATCGCTTTTATAATTATAAAATACAGGAAGATGGCCTGTGACATATCATACCGGACTGTTTGCAAAGCAACCTGTCTGATATGATATGTCACAGGCCATCTTTTTATCATTTTTTCATTAGTTCAATCCCGGATCAGATCCAGAACTTTTTTGAATTCCATTTCTCCTCCAAACAGGTCCAAAGCACTTCCTATGGTGACATCCACCTTGTTTCTTCCTAATGCTTTCAGTTTCAACAGATCCCGGTAGGAACCCACACCTCCTGCATAGGTGACGGGAATGCCGTCCCACTCACCCAGAAGCGCCGCCACGTTCTCTTCGATCCCCTTTGCTTTGCCTTCCACGTCCACTGCATGAACCAGAAATTCACTGCAGTAACCGGACAGCAGATCAAGAGTTTCCCGGTTCAGGGGAACCTGAGTATATTTCTGCCAGCGGTCCGTGACGATATAGTAGGTATCATCCTTACTCCGGCAGCTGAGATCCAGCACCAGATGTTCCTTCCCAACCGCCTCCACCATCTCCTGCAGATGATCCCAATTGATTTTTCCATCGCGGAAGACATAGGAGGTCACGATAACGTGGGAAGCTCCCTGTTTCAGGAAGAAGGCTGCATTGTCCGCATTCATGCCTCCCCCGATCTGAAGCCCGCCGGGATAAGCCCCAAGAGCCAGGCAGGCCTGTCTCACATCCTCCTCATAATATTCACTTCCCAAGGGGTTCAACAGGATGATATGGCCGCCCTTCAGTCCGGCGTCCCTGTAAAGTCCGGCGTAATAGTCCCCGTTTTTTTCCGAGACGTAATTATCCAGGGCATAATCCCCTTCATCCAGGAGGCTGCCGCCGACGATCTGCTTTACCTTTCCATTATGTATATCGATACATGGCCGAAATCTCATACTTCCTCCTTCAAGATTTGTCTATCTGTTTTTTAAAGCGGTCAAAGGCCGAGGGCAGGGCATAGCTTTCTTCCAATTCCCGCCCGGTCACCAGCGCCCAGTCAGCATCTTCATCGAGGATTTGTCTAAACTGTTTTGTCATAGCCTGAAGCCGGATCCGATATCCGGTCATATGCCATTCCACATGGGAGAAAATGTGTTTTCCTTCTCCAAGGGATTCTAAAATGTAATCAGAGAATCCTCTGGTTCTCATCTCTTCCCTGACCTTTTCCGCGGTGAAACCGCCCTCCAGATTAGGCAATTCCCACAGACCTGCCAGAAGCCCTTTTCGGTCCCGTTTATGAAGAAGGTATCTTCCTTCCCATTCTATCAGAAAGACGCCTCTTTCTTCAACTCTGCGGGGTTTCTTTTGCTCTTTTACCGGATAGTCGCATTCTACGCCATTATTATGTGCCTGGCAAGCGGACTCCCAGGGGCATTTCTCACAAAGAGGCTGGCCGTTTGGCAGGCAGACCGTGGCCCCCAGATCCATCAGAGACTGGTTATAATCTCCCGGGCGTTCCCGAGGCATGGTACGAAGGACTTCCCTTTCCAGTTTCCCCCTTGTTCCGGCAGAATTGATCTTGCCGGGTTCCATCAGGATTCTGGAAAAAATCCGCAGGACATTTCCGTCAACGGCTGCCCGGGGCAGTCCGAAAGCGATGGAAGCAATGGCCCCTGCAGTGTAAGATCCGATTCCTTTCAGAGACAGGAGTTCCTCATAATCGTGGGGAAGCTGCCCACCATATTTATCCATGACTGTCAGGGCAGCTTCTTTCAGGTTCCTGGCCCGGTTGTAATAGCCCAGCCCCTCCCAGAGTTTCATCAGCTTCTCATCGGATACCCCGGCAAGAGACGGGATATCCGGCAGTTCTTCCATCCAACGGTCGTAGTAGTTCTTCACAGCCTCCACCCGGGTCTGCTGGAGCATGATCTCGGAAATCCAGACATGGTAGGGAGTCGGGTCACTTCTCCAGGGGAGAATCCGCCCGTTATAGTCATACCAGGCCAGAAGAGACCGACCGATTCCGGGAGGTGCGATCCGAAGAGGAATCAAGATCTGCCTCCAGTGATCCAGGAGTTTCTCCATGCCAAAAGCCGCATTGGCCGGGCTGGTGGAAGGGAGTTTGACTGCCTCTCTGCCTGTGTTCTCCTGTATATATTTCCTGTAATATTCATGGGATTTGGCACCATTACAGTATATCTTCTCAATGGGCGCATGGTCCAGAATGACCGAGAGATCATTGACCTGCACATTTTTGATGCTGCTATCCGAAGAACCCTGAATCTCACAGCTGGCGATGGTATCCCACACAGCCACATGGTTGCGGTGAAGAAATGCACTTTTATCCTCAACCGTGACAGGAAGAACTTCTGAAAAGAGAGCAGCCAGCAGTTTCCAAAATCGGTTTTGAGGATGCCCGTAGAAAAAAGCCGTCTCCCTGGATTTAACGGAAGGAAAGCTGCCCAGGATGAGAATGCGGGATTCCCGGTCGTATAAGGGTGGAATCGGATGTTGGATCCGCCGATCGTCCATGATGTTTTCTCCTTCTGATCACTGATAATAAAGGCTATTACATAAAAGCTGCCGCAACTGTGTTCCCGGGTCGTTGCGGCAGCTTTTTATGGAAAAATGGTTAAAAAATTAGAAAATTTCATACTCTTTGCCATGCCGGTCAAGCCAGCGTCTGCACTCCTGGTACTCCGGCATGATCTTCTCAACCTCTCCCCAGAATGCGGAGGAGTGATTCATCTTCTTCACATGGGTCAGTTCGTGGATGATGATATATTTGATCACCTCCACCGGCAGCATGGCCAGTTTCCAGTCAAACTTTAAGGTATGTTTTCTGGTACATCGTCCCCACAAGGTGGACTGATTTTTGACTGCCAGGTTGCTGTAGCGGAAACGCGGAATCTCAAAACGGGATCCCGTGGTAAGGTTGGTGATATGGACATTACGGTATGGAAGACCCAGCTTTTCACTGAATTCCTTCACATAGCGTTTCACGATCGAACTGGCACTCTTTTTATAATATCTCATCACACAATAGCGGATGAAGTCCTGGTTGGCATTGTCCGTACGTATGGTGAGGATCCTCCGGCCATCTTCTCCTCTATCCAGGTAGATCCTGGTCTCCTCCCCCTCCGGGACATGCCGGATACGAAGCTGCAGATCCATATTTCCCAGGTAAGGCAGGAACAGGCCATTGCGGTAGACCAGTTTTCCCTCTTCCAGTTCCAGTATGGTGGGAAGGGCCTGATGGTTCCGGTTCTTCTTCCGCTCGTATTCCATCACGATCTTATCGGCATGGGAATTCAGATAACTGTCAATCATCTCCTGCTTCATTCCGATCGGTACTCTCATGTCGATAGACAGGTCATCATTCACGATCACCTTAACGTATCTCCAGCTTCCCAGAATAAGATTAATATCCAGTTTTGATCCGCCATGCGCAAGCTGAAGCTTCGACATCAAAATACCTCCCTTCCTGAACATAGTTATCACAATTTAATGTGTTATTTTAAAGTATAACTTCTTTTTTCTCCACTTTCAAGCCTTTTAACAGAAATTTAATATATCTGTCTCAGTAAATTCATAGTTTTTTGGAAAATCCTGGTCCCGATAAGCCTGGATGGCCTTTCTGCTGTTATTGACGGCTGAAAAAGCAGGGATTATAATGAGAATGTAAGTAGGATGGTAGGTATTTTGTTATCTTACATCTTACGAAACCTAACATTTTAAGATTGCAGGAGGGATTCATGTATGAAAAGTAAAAAGAAACTGATTCGGCTTATCATAGCAGCTTTTGTCATCCTTTTCATGATGCCGGTCATCACAGCGCCAAAAACCCAGGCTGCCAGTCTGAAAAACAAAAACAAGAAAGCTCACAAAGTATTGCAAACTAAGTATACCAGTCTTTACAATAATTCCAGCGGCATCTCATATAAATATATGGACGTGACAGGAGACGGTGTTCATGAACTATTGGCGAACTATTTCCCGTCATCCAAAGGCAGTGGGGGAAGCATGTATGGCCTCGATATTTTTCAGGTCAAAAATGGTAAGATAAAGTGTATACTGAGAACCGATTCCTACGGTCTTGCAAAAATCTCTTACTATAAAAGTTCTAAATCACTGATTATGAATCAGTTGGGTCACGGAGGAGAGAGTTACAGTTGCTTTAAATTCAGAAATGGAAAATTCAAATCCATTGCCTCAAAAGCCCGTCAATCTATCAAAGGCGGCAGCGTGGAAAACGGTCCATGGTATTATTACGGTAGTTCCCAAAATACTATTTCCAAATCATCTTTTAACAAGAAAATTAAGGGAATGATAAAAGGAAAAGCCAAGATTACCAAGCCTGATAAATGGCTTCATGCACATAACGAAAATTTTACCTGGTAACCTAAAAAAGCCACAGCATGATCGCTGTGGCTTTTTTATTGCGCTGTTTGAAATGATTGGTTTTCGAGCAATATCAGGATTACTCTGCTGTGTAAGGCATCAAGGACACGTGCCTTGCTCTCTTGATTGCTACAGTGAGAGCTCTCTGATGCTTTGCACATGTACCAGTGATTCTTCTCGGTAAGATCTTACCTCTCTCGGATACATATCTTTTTAATCTATTAGTATCTTTATAATCGATTACTGCATTGGAATCTGCACAGAAAATGCAGACTTTTTTTCTCCTGCGGCCGCCTCTTCTTCTCATAGGAGAATCGCCGCGATCTTTTGTATAAGCCATTGATATTACCTCCTGATTCCTATCTCATTAAATAAAAGGCAGTTCTTCTTCAATTCCTTCCGGTATCGTCATGAAGCCATCGCCTGCAGCCTGACCACCGTTAGCAAAGGCCGGATCCGGGCGGGCCGGTGCCTGAGGCTCAGCTGCGGGAGCATTCTGGAAACCGCTGTTTGCAGAATATCCGCCATTGTAATTTGCTGCACTGGCCTTGCTCTCTGCAAAATCCTGCTCTTCCACAACGATATCTGTAGTGTAGACGCGAGCGCCTTCTCTGTTTGTGTAACTGCCTGTCTGGATTCTTCCGGAGATTACGACCTTAGTACCCTGTTTCAGGTACTTCTCGGCAAACTCACCCTGGCGCCCAAAGGCTACACAGTTGATGAAATCTGCGTCCGGTTCACCATCTCTTTTGAATCTCCTGTTGACTGCCAAAGTATATCTTGCTACGCACGTTGCACGTTCACCCTGTGAATATCTAACATCCGGGTTACGAGTCAAACGACCCATCAAAACAACTTTATTCATGGAATTCCTCCTATTCGCGTTTATGCGTCCTGTTTAACGCATAAGTACCTGATGACTGGCTCCATGATACGAACACGACGTTCAATTTCTGCTGGGCAATCACTGGATGCATCGAATTGGATAAAGTAGTAATATCCTTCTCTCATCTTCTGAATCTCGTAAGCTAATCTCTTCTTACCAGCTTCATCAATGTTAGTAATCACGCCGTTTAATGACTCGATCAGAGCTTTTACTCTCTCGACGGTTTCGATTCTGGCGTCCTCTTCGATCTTTGCACTAACAACCAAGCATAATTCATACTTATTCATGGTTTTCTTGCACCTCCTTCTGGTCTTTTTCGGCTCTTCCCTCCCGGAAGAGCAAGGATTGATAAACTACAGGTATGTTTTCCCGGAAAACATACTGCAATTAAGCATTTTATCACAGAGCACTCACAAAAACAAGTTAAAATTTAAGAAAAACTCAGTTTTTTTCATTCTGAACAGTATCCGCCTGCAGAAAGCCCCGGAAATTTTTCTCCACCAGCTTTCTCGGAACCATCACATCCCTCCCGCATTTTATACACTGAATGCGGAAGTCCATCCCGACCCTCAAGATCTTCCATTCATTTCCGCCACAGGGGTGGGGTTTTTTCATCTTTATCATCTGGCCTACCTGAAAATCCATACTGCTTCCCTTCCTATGAGAAAAATATTTTTTTAAATATATCAAAAAAATACTTTCTCGTCAAAAGGATCCCGGCAACCGGTACGACAGACAAAAACAATAAACACAAAGCCAGCCCGGTTCTGTGTCTGTGATAAAAGTGAAACAGGGCGGAAGCGGTCACAAGCACCTTTTTTTCACCGGGTCTTCCCCTGCTGCTTATCTTGTTTCCCGCGTAATCCCATGCATCATAACCCAGGATCTGATAACCGTTATAAGCTGTCAGTTCCGAGCTGACACTGTGATTCTCCTTGAAATCCTCTTCAGTAAACAGTATGATTTTCCCTCTGTTTTCTTCTTCCTTACGTACAGATAACCGGACTTTTTTCAGCCGCATGTTATCGATGGCTGTGATGGTATAATCCTTCCGGCCGGTCACGTAGGTCTCCTGGTCCAGTCCACCGATGATCACATTTGGAGGGGTTTTGTCTATGACAAATTCTATGGGATCCGTCCAAAGAACATTCTCACTCTCCGTGAGAAATCTACTGTCCTTTGTCTCCCGGCTGCGCAGGGTGATGCTATAATTTCCTTCCTCCGCAAAGGCTCTTCCGGCTATGGTGTAGGTGGTCCGGTACCAGCCTTGATAGATGGCCGGAAGAATCTGATCATACTCCCCCTCTTCCATACCTGTCAGAACCTGTACCTCTTCCTTGCAATCATCCGGACCAAGGGTATAAAAATCCTCATTATTGTAATTAACGAGCACATCAGTCTGCAGGGGATGCAGGGAGAGGGCTGTCACCAGGATATCCTGCTCCTGATTATGGTAATAGTCTTCCAGGTAGTTCTCGGTTTCTTCCGGCAATTGATATCTGGGTCCAAAACGGTCCACATAGAAGGTCAGCTCCCGATCTGCCGGCTTGTTGCCTGCCAGGTCACAAACAGAGATCCGGAGGGTGTATTTGTTATCATACTTTTTCTCCCTGGGAAAATCCTTCCAGTGGAAAGTTTTCTTCTTATGTTTCTCTCCGGTCATCATCATATAGCTTTCCGGTTTTACGGCTCTGCTGCCATTCCCGTAACACAGGTCCAGCCGGCATAAACTATCATCCAGATTCCGGTCGCTCACAGAGATTCTGGGCATTACCTTTCCTGTATAAGTGATTTCGTCGTAAAGGTTGCTCCACTTGATCTCAGGAGGAGTTTTGTCCACCACAAAGGGAGCGATCGTTCTTTTGGGGGACCGGTTTCCGGCTTTATCCCGGCAATAACAGGAAATGTGGTAGGTGCCTTCCTTCGATGCCGCATAGGAATAGACCTTCCAGCCTCTTTTTTCATTTTCCCGCAAAAACGTCAGGGCAGGAGAATGGACCGGTGTGGTTTTCCCCTCTGTCCCCTTTCCGGTATGAAGATGAATCTGATTCTTTGATCCGTTTTCATCTTTCATCAGAATATAAACCATCTCCGTCCCGGCGTAATATTTCTTATTACGCGCTCTGCTCGTATCCATCCACAAAAGCAGCTCAGGTGGTGTCCGGTCAATAGTGAATTCATCCTTACTTTTGAAGGATACCGTGTTTCCGGAGTAGTCACTAACCGTCAGGCCGACCCTGTAGGTTCCATCTGATTGGAAATCAATCTTACACCAATGCTTATTCCCATCTCCATGCCAGCCTCCCAGACTGTAGCCTCTCTTGTTTCCGGAGATATTCCAACGGGTGGAGGAAGGATTAAAATTCCAATCTGTCACTGTGATTATGGCACTCCTGGCCCGGTTATAACAGGTCCCTCCCTGATAAGGAGCCTCCTGATCTCCATCCTGGAAATCAAGAGCAATCACCGGGGACAGATGGTCGATCACAATCCCGTACTTTCCCTTCTTCTCCCCGGTCTCATATCCGGCGTTATCCTGAAAAACAGCAGAGACCCTGATTGGTCTCTCCCTGCAGGATTCTTCGTACTCCTCCGGGGACAGACGGATCTCCTGATGGAAAGAAGATGTAGTCTTCTTCAGCGAAGCATAACCCTGACTCTTGATCCTGTCCTCTTTCCCGAATTCTGCCTTGAGATGGCTCTCTTTGACACCGGCATAATCATTTTTCCCATCCAGCCGGATCAAAGCCTCTTCTTTGTAATACCTGATCCGGTTTTCCTCATCGGTATATTCCGGGTCTGAATAAGATATCTTCCATGATGTCCGGGCATCAAACATCTTCCGGGACTCCCACAGGAAGACAGGGCTGGTTACACTCTCACTGCAATGTCCCATAGAATCTGTACAGGAGGCAGTGATCCAGCCACAAAAGTCCTCCTGGGGGAGGGTGATCTTCCATCGGCATTCTTTCTCTTCTCCTTCCACATCTTTGACCCCATCTGCAATCATCCCATCTTTATTCCAGAAACTGTAGCGGACGGAACGAATCCCGCTGCCGGTATCTGAAGCCAGCAGGGTGAATGTCATGGGATTCCCGGAAATGAGAGGGATGTCCTCATAGGAATACCGGAAGCAGCCACTGCCGGAATCCGGACTGATTTTCAACTCCGGGCCGGTTCTATCCACCAGAAAGGAGATATCCCCAATGCATTTTCCCCCACTGCCGTCCCTGATTTCATAGCTAAGAGAATAAAAGCCCTCCTCCTTTGTATGAAATCTCAATCTGTTCTTACGGATTCCCTTCTCATAGAATACCTCCCAGTCAGACATGGCAATTATCTGCTCACTTTTCTTCCAGCGAAAATCTCCGGGATGAAAATTCTCTTCTTCCACAACCAGTTCATACTCAGGATTTTCTTCAAAGCATGGCATCTCTCCCACCAAACTGCAAGGCAGCAAATCCGGGCTTATTCCTGTAATCAGAGGGGCTTTTTTGTCCACAGTCAGATGGGGACTGACATAGGTTCCTTCACAAAAGCATCCTCCCTGATATTCCAAAGCCGGTTCCAAGGATCGTCCACCAGGATCCAGGTAGCTGATCTCCAGTTGATAATGCCCATCCTGATCAAATAAAATCGGATAGTAAAAAGAGTCATCCCCTGATCTGGCCCACTGTTTGAGGGAGTAGTATTCTGGAGTCACATCTTTTCGGGTCCGGGATTGATAGTCCTCTTCATAGATCGTGATCTTTACCTTGTTTGCATCAAATGCATCTGCCTGAATTTTCAGGACGGCCTGAGTATCTTCACGGATATAGAGTTCTGAATCCCTGGTTACTTCCCGGGCGGAGATAGAAGAAATCTCCTCCTTCATATTTTCCGGACTGGCGGGAAGATTTCTTCTGGCAGTCTCATGAAAGTAGACCGCCAATGTAGGGGGAATGTCCCCTTCCGGATGCTCTGCCTCCGGCAGGATCTCAGATTCTCCTGCAGGAGCCTCAGTATTCATCCCGGCCTTCAGAGTCAGCCCCGGCATCAGAAAAATGATCAGAAGAAGCAGCCAGCTCCTCTTTATTAATTTGTTTCTCACCATTCGCCTCCATAATCTGCACTCTTTTCTTTGCCTCATCGACAATCTGCATCAATTGATGTTTCTTGTCTTTATCCATATCGTCGGGCAAGCGTTTCAAAAAAGTCTCAATCTTCCCCAGTTCTTTCCTTAAGGTATCCTCTGTAATCTCATCTTCCTTCAGGAAATCTCCTGCGTAGTCTCTGATCTCCACAGCCACCTCATAGGCTGCGTACCAGGCTGCACTTTGGTCTTCCTTCCCGGGATGCTTCAGGGAATAGGTTGTCAGTTGTCTGAGCGTCTCAAAGAAATCCAGATAGTCCTCCCTATCACCCTCCCTGTTCCGGTCTTGCCCATAATAGAGGAAAGACCGATAATACCTTCCGATTTTCCGGTAACAGGCAGCACGGCCGGATTGCGATTTTGTCAGTCCTTTGCCGGTATTTTCTGCTCTCTGAAACCAGATCTCTGATTCCATCTTTCCTACTCCCCCTCCCATCTGAAAAAAATATCCAATTCCCAAATCATAGCAGAATCTGGCATATGCCTTTGGGTTTTGCCTTTTTAAAACAGGAAGAGCATCGGCATCCTGAAGGATATTCATCAGCACAACCGCTTCTCCGGAGCTAAAATGGTTGGGCAGGATATAGGTATCCAGCATATTTTGATAGATTGCTTCCTTCCAGGGAGCTTTTTTTAAGGACTCCTGATAGAATACTCTTTTTTTCTCCCGATCCGGTGTCTCCATGGCACAATCCAGGAGACGGCCCGCTTCTCTTCCCCTGGCTGCCCGACCAAGGCACTGCCCCGCCATAGTCAGGCACATGATTCCTGCAGAAATCCAGAGACAATATCTCAGGATCCTGTTTCCGGCCCTGCGCTTTGAGTTGGAGAGACGGACCAGGTCTTCCAGTACCTTACTCATATTTTCGTATCGTTTTTCCGGATCCGCTTCCGTACATTTTCTCAGAATTTTGCGAAAGTCATCTGCTTTCTTCTGCATTTCTTTTCCAGAATCCGAAAACTTTCCCACTTCTGCGGGATTGCCAAAAAGACAATAGGACAGTAATCTTCCCAGACTGTAGATATCCCCCCGACCGTCTGTCATCAGGGAATCCAGATATTGTTCCGGAGCTGCATATCCCAAAGTTCCACTGAATTCATTCCCACCGGAACAGACTTCCCGGTGGCCGGCAATTCCGAAATCGATCAGATAAAGTCGTCCCGAAGGGTGAAGGATCACATTTTCCGGTTTGAGATCCCTGTGATAGACAGGAGGATCTTTCCCGTGAAGATAGACGAGGATCCGGGCAAGCTGGATTCCCCAGTCCAAAGCTGTGGCCCGGGATACACATCCCTGGTCTCTGATATAAGTCTTCAGGTTCTTTCCCTCTATCTTCTCCATGACGATCATCAAAGCATCCCCCTCTGAAAACAGATCTATGATCTGGGGGATAAAGGGGTGCTGAAGTTCCTTGATGATATTGATTTCAGAAACCAGCTGTTGTCGGTTTCTCTCATAATCCGGGGCCCCTGCAAAGCGGACTTCCTTTATTACCCTCTCTATGGCAAGTTTCCGGTCATAGGCGAGATAGACGGTTCCTGTACCTCCCTGTCCTATTTTCTCTATCAGGCGATATCGTCCATGCGCACAATCTGTCATCCCTCCTTATCTCTGAAGCTCCTTTATCCGTTTTCTTTTTAGTTCAACATGAGAGGAAGACAATTCACTCTCCATAAGACAAAAAATCCCCTGCACATTTTTCTCTTTCGTGCAGGGGATTCTTCCTCCGCGAAAGGCATAAGCCCGCCGCAAAGGGCATCATTTTTCACTGATAGATCCAATATCAGTGTCTGTCCCATATACCTTATTCTGTTCTGTCTTCTCCCAACCGGATACCCTCTCCACCTGTTTACGATATTTTTTGGAGATTGGTATGAGGATCCTGCCATCCAGTTCCATCTGAAAATGGGCAAAATCCACACAGGTCAGATAGGAGAGATTTATGATATAGCTTCTGTGGCATCTGACAAATTCCTCCGGCAGGCCGGCTTCCATTCTGGAAAAAGAGTCATAAAATTCATACTCCCCACCCGATGTAGCCATGACCACCCGTTTATTTCTGGTCTCAAAGTAATAGATTGAAGAATAGGGCGTCCAAAGTCTTCTGGTTTTATCCCTGCAGACAAAGCGTCGTGTGAAGGATGTCCTCTCCTCTTTCTTCATCAGATAAAGGCATAGTCCTTGCAGTACCTGTCGAAGCAATCCTTTGTCAAAGGGCTTCTTGATCAAATACAAAGGATGGATATCCGGCACTACGATCTCCTCCGGCGGAATAGTTCCGTCATGGATGATCACCGTCTGGAGATCCTTCTCCCGGATCCCCTTCAAGGTCTCCAGATCCTCCCGGTCTGAGACCTCAAAAAACAGCAGAGACTTTTCAGAGATACTTCTGTCCCTGACCCACTGTTCCATCTCCTTGTATACAGTGAGCAGAAACATCGGTTTCCCCATAAGGCTGTTATACCACTCCATCATTCTCTTTAAGTCCCGGTATACCGAAATATCTTCCGAAAACAAGCCCACAGAAATCATATCCAACTTCCTCTCATGTTGATGACATTATTATAACACACTATATTCCATATTTGTAAAATTTTTACATTTTTTGATATTTTTATTCTGCAGGCTGATAAAAGAGCAAACAGAGAAATGGCAGGACATACAGTCCTGCCATTTCTCTGTTTATAATCATCTTTTTATTCTTTGATGGTAGCATTATCTGTCAGGATCTTCATAACCTTTTCCTGGATGAGCTGATCTCTGATCTCCTCTTTGGAAGTATATTCAAAGACTTCATCTTCGGAGCTGTAGCCGCCTACTTCCATCTCCTGCTTAACCACCTGATTGATTTCTTCCTCGGTAGGTTCAATGCCTTCTTTCTCGACGATCAGCTGAAGGAGACACTGCCTGAAGAGACTGTCTTTGGCATATTCTTCCACGGATTTCTCATAGTTCTCCTGGAAATAATTCTCCACATCTTCATCAGATTCTCCGATATCCATGCCAAAATAAGAAGCCCATTCCTTCTCGTAAGCGATCGTGTTTTCCTTCTCCTTGGCAACCATATCGGCCGGGAACTCTTTAAGCTGCTTGCTGTTTGCAACTACCTGTTCCCACAGAGCATTCTCATTTTCTCCATCCACGTCCATCTCGGCCTGTTCCTGCAGTTCCTGGCGGACGGCTTCCCTGTATTCCTTCAGGGTATCATAGTCCAGGTTTTCTTTGACGAAAGCATCATTGAGTTCCGGAAGTACTTCTTCCTCGATATAATTGATCGTAACCTTAAATGTCACTTTCTGGCCGGCCAATTCTCCATAAGTGTCATCATCATAGAAAGATCCGGCTACCTCTACTGTGTCTCCCACCTTCTTACCGATCAGAGCTGACTCCACATCAAGGTCATCTCCGTAGAGCATCTCCTCACTTCCGATGGTTACATCAAATTCGGACTGGGTATAGTCTTCCACGGTTTTTCCGTCAGCGGTGGTACATTCAAAATCCAGGCTGACGATATCTCCGTCCTGGACGGTATCCCTGTCTTCTACTTTCTTATAATCAGAGTACTGGTAACGGATGTCTTCCAATTCTTCATCAATCTCTTCTTCCGTCACAGTTGGTTTGCTCCCCTTGATGGTGAGCCCTTTATATTTTCCAAGCTCTGCATACTGTCCGGGGTTATCAATCTTCACTTCCTCGATCTTCGGCATTGTAGCTTCCTCATATTCTGTCGTTACCTCCGAAGCTTTCTTGGAGGAACCGCAGGCCACAAGACCCAGAGCCATCGTACCTATCATTAACAATGAGAGATATTTTTTCATGTCCTATCTCCTTTCTTTCATAAAGTATGATTTACTTTATCACCGATTCTCGGAAAACTCAACTTGTTTCCCGACAGAGCAGTTTCCCGGTTTTTACCATCCGGTTTAGTCTAGTGGATCATGGTACCTTCCGGAACCAGGTCATCCACGAAGATAACCTTGCATCCGAAATCCTCTCCACTGGCTGCAAGCAACATGCCGTCGCTCTTCTGTCCGGCGAACTTAGCCGGCTTCAGGTTTGCGATCACGATAATCTTCTTTCCGACCATCTCTTCCGGAGTGTAGTAACTGCGGATGGAGGAAATGATCACCCTCTCACCAAACCCATCGTTTAAGGTGAGTTTCAGAAGGGAATCTGCCTTCTTAACCACTTCACATTTGACGATCTTGCAGACACGCATATCAATCTTGTCGAATTCCTCGATAGTAATCTGGCTCTTCACAGGTGCAAGGGCATTTCTTCTTGCCTCCTCTTCCTCAGCTGCGATTCTCTCCGCTTCCTTCTCAGCGGCAATCCTCTCCGCCTCAGCTTTGGCGGCTGCTGCCAGCTTCTTCTCCTCCTCGGTCTGTGGGGTGGAGAAATCCAGAAGAGGGAGATACCTCTCAGGATCCACTGCATAGAGGAAGAGGTATAAACGGGGACCTGCCGCCTTACCGATCATGAGATTGTAGGCATTCTTGAAGAAATTAGCCTGCACAGCCTTTTTATTCTCCTCCTGGAAATCAGGATCCGCCTGCTTGGGGATCGTATAGATGAAGGAGTTCAGGGCATCCAGATCATAATCTCCCGCTGCTATAAAATCATGCAGGATTCGGATCTCATCTTTTTCCACCTGATTCAGCGTCTCATAATAATCAAAGTTACGGTATCCAAGCAAGGTATTCATGTTCTCCGGAGAACATTTCTCCAGCCAGTACCTGGCAAGATCAAGACGCTCCTCGAATTCTTCTTCCTTATAAGGAGTACCGATCTTCTCAAAAACTGTCTCCAGCATCTTGGAGTTGAAATCAACCACGGAGCCGAAATTCACGATCTGCTGCATGGGAACCGGGTAGACCGTCCTGCCCTCGATGGCACAGTTGTGCATGATTCCCTCAATATAATCAAAATTCTTTCCTTTTCCTGCCTGATATACTTTAAGCATCTTGTCATACTCAAAGTACTGACGCAGAATCTCATCATCAAAACAGAAGTCAAAAGCCTTGTTCGGTTCGGATTTGGAATAGAGCCACAGAATCACTTCCGGCTGATAGATCTTAAGCAAAGTCTCCGGAGTCAGATTCAATCCGGTGGAACCGGACATCTTCCCGGTGGTACCCTTGATTCCGATGAATTCATAGCCTTTGAACATAGGTGCATTGATCCCGAAAATCTTCTTGGCGATGATCTTGCTGGTGTCATAGCTGCCGCCGGGACTTGCGTGGTCCTTTCCACCCGGCTCGAAGTCTACTCCTTCCACCTTCCAGCGCATAGGCCAGTCGATCTTCCATGCCAGTTTACAGTTAAAATCCTTGGTGAAATCCCAGGATCCGGAATGCCCGCACTTGCAGGTATACTCCGCCTTTGTTCCATCCTCGGTACAGGACAGGATGGTGGTCTCATCCTTACCGCAGACCGGACAATAGATGCTGACCGGGTAGTAAGCTTCCCTTTCTTCCGGCGTGGCTTCCTGCTGACGGAATTTATCCAGGATATCGTAGATCTCCTTTCTCTTCTGAATGGCCTCCACCACATATTTGGCATATCTGCCGCTTCGGTAATTCTCACTCTGGCGACGGGCGTCGATCTTGATCCCGAATCTTTCCAGGGAGACTTCAAATTCCTTCTCAAAATGTTCTGCATAAGAACCGCAGCAGCCAAATGGATCTTTCACATCCACATAAGGCTTTCCGATGTCCTCCTCCAGTTCCGGAGCGATATCTTTTACATTCACCGGCACCTTGCGGAAACGGTCAAACTCATCCCAGGAGAAAAGAAGACGGGCCTTTTTCCCTTGTTTGATTAAAGCTTTATACACAAAATAACTGGTTGCAATATCCCGGAAATTCCCGATATGGATCGAGCCGGAGGGACTGATCCCTGCGGCACATACATATTCCTCTTTGTCCGGGTTTCTCTTGATGATATCCTTCGCTATCTTCTCAGACCAATGCATCTTACGTCCTCCTAGTGATATATGTAACTAACAAAAAAGCCATCTCTATCTAAGAAATGGCCATAACAATCTTAAAACCGTGCGGTTGCCTTTGTATGCCTACCAACAGACGTTACCTCTACAGTTAGCTCGAACCAGGCACCCTCGCGGCACACAGAAGGTCCTCCTTAGTGCTGCTTCGTTCCCGACCTGACACGGTTCACAGGTTCCTGTTGCGCGAGACCCAATTGTCATCACCACTTATAAAGGGCAGCTCCATCCGTAGGTCATCCGGGGACAACCATCACTCCTGCTATAGCGGATTTCAGGTACAGGGCGCCGCTACCTCCCCAGCTGCACGGTATTAGTTAGTATAAATGATTTCAAAATATATGTCAATCCGAATTTCCGATTTTCGTCATTTTCCCTTCTTTTTGCCTTTTCCGAAGCTGGGCAAAAAAATCGGAAAGCATGGAAGAGCATTCCTCTTCCAGTACCCCTCTGGTCACCTGACATTGGTGATTGAACTGCTCCATCTCCAGGATGTTGAGAACGGAACCGGCACAGCCTGCTTTGGCATTCATGCTGCCGATCACGACTCTGGGTATCCTGGCTTGTACGATGGCTCCGGCGCACATCTGACACGGTTCAAGTGTAATGTACATGGTACAGTCCTCCAGCCTCCAGTCCCCGGTATAGCGGCAGGCCTTCCGCATTGCTAACAGCTCTGCGTGGGCCAGTACTGTCTTTTCTTTGTTCCTTTTATTATAGCCCCTGGCTATGATCCGGTCCTGGCAGACGATGACACAGCCGATGGGAACATCCCCTATGGCCTGGGCCTTCTTTGCCTGACGGATTGCTTCTTTCATGAACTTTTCGTCCTGTGTATACTTTCTCATTTTTCTGTCCCATTCTGATCTTGCAGGATCCCCTCCGGTCATTCGGCAGATTGAAGAAGATCCGACAGTTGCGCGAACTCTTCCAGGCTCAACTGTTCACCACGCACCGTGGCCGGCAGGCCCATTTTTTCCAGAGTCTCCACGATGGTGCTTTTTTCCAGCTGCAGTTCTTTGGAATTATGCAGACCGTTTTGTAAGGTTTTTCTCCGCTGATTGAAGGCCGCACGGATCAGCCGGAACATGAATCCCGCATCCTTGACCTCCACCGGGCTTTTTTCATATCTGGTCAGCCGGATCACGGCCGAACCTACATCTGGTCTTGGAATAAAACAATTTGGCGGCACATTTGCCACTACTTTCGGCTCAGAATAATACTGTACTGCCAGGGACAGGGCACCATAGTCCTTGGTCCCCGGTCCAACCTGCATACGGTCAGCCACCTCTTTCTGGACCATCACCGTGATGGATTCCAGAGGCACCCCCTTTTCAAAGAGACCCATGATAATGGGAGTGGTTATATAATATGGAAGATTCGCCACCACTTTCATGGGTTTCCCCTGGTTCCTCTCCCGGGCCAGGGAGGCCAGATCCACCTTCAGGATGTCTTCATTGATCACCGTCACATTGTCATATTCGGACAGGGTATCTTCCAGGATGGGGATCAGTTTCCGGTCGATTTCCACTGCGACCACTTCCCTGGCGGCCTCTGCCAGATACTGGGTCATGGTACCGATACCCGGGCCGATCTCCAGGACAAAATCCTCCGGCCCAATCTCTGCCGCCTCGATGATCTTATCCAGTACATGACTGTCGATCAAAAAATTCTGCCCGTATTTTTTTTGAAAATTAAATCCGTATTTCTGTAAAACCGCAATGGTTTCCTTCGGATTTCCTAAATAAGCCATGGGCTGTCTCCTTTCAATCCGGGGAGAATGATTCTCCCATAATCATCATAAAGCCAAGCCATACAATCTGTGAGCATTCTCCCAGGTAATCCTCTCCACATCTTCCCTGTCGCAGCCTTTCAGGCTGGCGATGGCATCCGCCACATAGGTCAGCCGGTCGGATGAATTTCTCTTTCCCCGATAAGGAACAGGACTAAGATAAGGGCAATCGGTTTCTAAAACAAGATGGGACAGAGGAATCTCCTCCACCACTCTTTTTAGCACCTTGGAATTCTTGAAGGTCACAACACCTCCGATTCCCAGGTAATATCCCAGCTTCACATATTCCCGGGCCATCTCCACAGAACCGGAATAACAATGGATCACCCCCTGGGTGGAGCCGGCATGAACGTCTCTCATGATCTCAAAGGTGTCCCGGGCAGCATCTCTGCTGTGAATCACAACCGGCAGGTTTTCCTCCCTGGCCAGTTCCAGCTGGCGTATGAACCACTCTTTCTGCATCTCTTTGGAGGATACCATCCAATGATAATCAAGTCCGATCTCGCCGATGGCAAGAATCTTGTCCTTCCTGCTCATCTGTCGGATGATCTCCAGTCTCTCCGCATCAAGATCTTTCACATGATCCGGATGGATACCTACCGTGCCATACACAAAGGGATACTCTTCTGTCAGTTTTATGGTTGCTTCCAGGGATTCCCACTCTGCGGCGATATTTACCACCTTTTCTACACCCGCTTCCTTCAGGCCTCGCAGGACCTGGTCCCTGTCATCCTCGTACTGTTTTGAATTGTAATGTGCATGGGTATCAAATATCATCTTTTATGCCTCTCTCGTAATCCGCTTCCGGTAATATCTTTGTAATCGCTCTAACTATTATAGGATAAATGGATGCAATCGTCCACTTATAAATCAGGAGGCATAAAAATATATATATTTTCATGTCAGATTGGAATCCCACATAGAGATTGAAAAAAAGTCCTGCTTGGATATATAATAAACTCAGCTATACATCAATAAGGAGTTTCTCATGAAAAGGTTTCATTTTAGTAAAGTAATATCCACCCTGGTCCTTTGTCTCATCCTCTGCCTGTCCTCGGGCTGTAAATCTTCCACCCAGGCAGGATTTGGCCGTTTTCTGGATGACTGCCTGAAGAATTATGGTCAGGAGAATTATCTGTTTGCAAAATCTTGTTTCGAGGATCCCTCCTCCCATGGAATCCGGATGGAACAAAGTGCTCCCTTCGGAAGCAGGAGCCCTGCTGCCATAGAAGAAAAAACAGACAGAACGCAGGATATACTGACCAAACTAAATACCTACGATACTTCGAAGTTATCGATCCCCCAGCAGCAGGTTGCCATCCTTCTCAAAGACAAACTGCAGCTGGATAAGGAAATGTTGATAAAATACCCTTATCATGCCACCACACTGGGAAAAGGCGGAGATGCGGTTTCCATCATCTCTTCTCTGATCCTGTATGAATTCCACAACAGTAAAGATGTGGAAGAATATCTGAACCTGCTGGACAAAATTCCGGAATACTATGATGAATTATATGATTACGAAAAAGCACGCAACGATGCCGGCATCCTGACCTCCATCGCTCTGATCCAGGATACTTCGGAAGCCCTGAATTCTTTTCTGACAGACAAAGTGGAAGAAAGTATTTTTGTACAAAGCTTTGCCCAACGGCTGGAGGAAATTCCGGATCTTGCGGAAAAAGATAAAACCGACTATCTGAGCAGAAATGAAGAGGCCGTCCGGGAGACGGTTCTTCCAGCGATCAGGCATCTGGACAGTACTCTGACAAGCAAACTTCAATACTCCATGGAACAGGATTCCATCTCTTCTTATCCTTCCGGATCCGCCTATTATGAATTTCTTCTGAAAGCGGATGTGGGAACCCGTCTGTCTCCCGAGGAATGCAGGACTGCTCTTCAGGAAATATACCAACAGGCTTTTGATGAGAAAGAGCAATTATATAAAAACAATCCGGATCTGGATTCTGACTACTACAGTGCTTTTCCTACTTATACGGAACCGGAAGATGTCATGGAAGAAGAGAGGCAGAATACCCTGGTCTATTTTCCGAAAATCGACTCTGTCACATGCAGCTTCCGGGAGATGCCGGATTTCATGTCCGACCCGGATCATACCGCATTCTACATCAGACCTGCCCTGGATGGGGCTTCCGATAATACAATCCTTTTCAACTCCCTTCTGACAGGTGAGGAGGAAGTCCACGGTGTCCTGGCCCATGAGGGTTATCCTGGACACCTCTACCAGACCAATTATTTTTATAACACCCTGTATCATCCCCTTCAGCTCTATCTGGCAAACAGCGGGTACGAAGAAGGCTGGGCCACCTATGCAGAGATGTTCCAATATGATTTCCTGTCTTTTTCCAATAAGGATGAAGAGATCACGAAGCAGCTGCGGACCCTGTATAAGGATCAGGCTTTGATGAAGCTGTGCATCACTTCCCTGGCCGATCTGTATGTGAATTACGATGGTCATACTCAGGAAGAACTGGCGGGTTATCTGGATCAGTATGATGTTCCTGCCGAAAGTGCAGAATCGGTCTATCATTATGTGATTGCCAATCCCGTGGATTCCCTGAAATACAGCATCGGGTATCATGAAATCCTTGACCTGCTGCCTCCTGATGGAGGGAAGACTCCTATCCAGGAATCTCATGACACCCTGCTTCGATTCGGTCCCTGCCCTTTCTATATCCTGTCTTCACTGATCGGTTATTTTCAGCAATAAAACCGGCAGATCGTGTACGGATTTAAGAATTGTGGCAAGAATATGTTGTAATTCTCAGGAAAAAGTGATATTATGACTTGGTTAAAAATCAAAAAGATACTGTAGATAACACCTATATAAGGAAGGTAGTTGTTTCCATGAAAAATGATGAGAAAATAGATATTATTCTTGAACAGACATCTGAGGAAGAACTCACCGCGGAAGAGGTCAGACAAAAAAGCTACGAGACTGCCATGCGCTACATGGGCATCGCCGAGCACATGAAGCAGTATGAAGAGCAGGATAAATACTATAATCGTGCCATCATCTGGCTGAAGAAGATCAACGACAAAGAGGAATACTCTGATTTGATCCGTGAATTAAACACAAAAAAATTCTACTACCGGACAGTGGGAAAGATCAATCTCTATGAGGAAGCCTGCCATATTCGTGACACCGCAAAATCACCTCAGGATTATTATTCTGCCCAGACTCTTTTCTTACGTATCGCCAACTATGAGCCAAAGCACCCCATCCGCAAAAGTTGGGTCAGCCCTGAACTCTATGCCAAAGCCATGGAGTGTGCCGACTCCAGGGAGCAGGCGGAATACTGCGAGAAGATGGCCCTGAATCAGGAAGCTGCCGACCGTCGGCATAGCCTGATCGCCAGCGTTGCCTTGATCATAGCCATCATGGCACTGGTTCTGTTCTCCAGAACCACCATGGCCCGCCGGGTCCTGGCAAAAGGTTATGAGTTTATCGGTAGTTATACCGGGGCGTATCAGAAATATGATGCCGTCTATCGGCGTACCGGGGAGAAGGAAGCCTATCTGAGATACCTGGATAATCGTTATAAAGCTGCAGAAAGAGAAATGAAAAAAGGCAATACGGAAGCAGCCTATTCCGATTATAAGGCTGTTGCCAGCCCGGAAGCAGGTTTTGGATATGACAGCGGTTACGAAGACAGCAGAGATAAATTCACAAAACTCGAGATAGAGAATCTTAAGAGCGGCGTCCTGGGTGAAGTAGTACATTTTGCCCGAATGGACTGGCGTGTCCTGGATATCCAGGGTGACCGGATTCTTCTTGGAAAAGACCATGCTCTTGGTTCCACTCCCTTCAACACCACTGCGGATGAGAATGTAACCTGGGCTAATTCTTCCGTGAGAGAATGGCTCAATACCACCTTCCGAAATGAGAACTTTTACGACGAAGAGTGGGAAAGAATCGTGGATACGAACGTGATAACTCCGGAGAATCCGGATTATCCCGGAGTGGACACCGGAGAGGATACCATCGATAAATTATTCCTCATGAGCGTCGACGAAGTTCGTACTTATTATGATCAGCTTCATCCGACAGAAACCTGTTGGTGGTTGAGAACCCCCGGTGCCTTTAAAGGGTCCATGGCCTTTGTATACCGTAACAAAGAAGTTATGGGATATGGCTATGATGTGACAAACA
>CAMNGO010000012.1 GCA_946538445.1 uncultured Lachnospiraceae bacterium | reverse complement strand
CTATCTCAAGCTATTCTATTACCTGAAAGAAACCCGGGAACCGGTCCCCGCCGGACACATGCTGGGCTTTGACGAAATCTATCTTGGAGGTCTACAGGTAAAAGGGGACATAAAAGGGGTCGTAAAAGGGGTCAGACCCCCTTATGCAGGAATGGGGTCAGACCCCATACACCCCAAACAGTCCATAGAGCCCATAATTCCCACTCACATAGAAGAGACGGATAACCGACTGATCTGCTCCAATGGCAGTTTTCGGTGGATTTATAATAAAAGGACGGGTTTGTTTGATGAGATGGGGTCAGACCCCCTCTCCTTCGCCCCCATCTCTTTCCTTCGGGAACCGATGAGGATCAGTCTGTGGAGGGCTCCTACGGATAATGACCGTTATATTAAGGAGGAGTGGCTTCGGGCCGGTTACGACCGTGCCTACACCAGGGCTTATGATACGAAGTGGGAGAGGATGGAAGATGGAGTGGAGATCCGGACCAGGATGGGTGTGCTGGCAGATGGTCTGCAGAGAATCATGGATATCCACGCAATCTGGAAGATTGATGACCAGGGAAGTCTGGAGATGAAGATGGAAGTGGAGCGGAACATGGACTTTCCGGAACTGCCCAGGTTCGGCCTTCGGTTGATGCTTCCTGAAGAGATGGATTTTCTGGAGTACTATGGTATGGGTCCCATGGAGTCTTATGTGGACAAACATCAGGCAAGCAGTCACGGGATCTATCATCAGACGGTGGCCGAGTGCCACGAGGATTATGTCAGGCCTCAGGAAAACGGCAGTCATTATGATTGTGATTATGTGTGGATACAGTCCCGGAATGAGGATGGGATCAGAGAATCCGGCAAATGGAAAGGAATGGGAATGATCGTATTCGGAGAAACGCCCTTCTCTTTTCAGGCTTCCGTTTTTACCGAGGAGGAATTAACAAAAAAAGCTCATAATTATGAGCTTATTCCAAGTGGCAATACAGTTCTGCATCTGGACTATCGCCAGAATGGGATCGGTTCGGCCAGCTGCGGCCCCCGATTATTGCCCCAATATAGATTTGAGGAAGAACGATTCACGTTCTCCCTCAAGTGGTCGTTGATCAGGCCTCGCGTTTTCGAAGACTTTTTGTGAGTTTGAAAATGGAGGAACACACTACCTTGATAACTGCGAAAATGGCAAATAAATACATGAATCCGGTGAGACCTGATACGATATCTTCTGAATCCATGACACCGGTTCCGGTGTAGCCTTGTCCGATCTCGATGGCAAAAGCCATCACAACCATCAAGGTGAACACATAAATCCAGGCTACCACCAGGATGTGGTGCTTGGCCAGCATGGCGAACAGGGGATAGATGACAAACAGTAATGCCATCCCAACGATCCCGATCACCCAGAAATGTAATTGTTTATCTGTAAAAGTACCCTCATAGCCGTTGTTCCAGCTCAGGATCTTTGAATGGATATCTGTTACGATGCGAATCATTGAATATACAAATTCTCTCATGGTTTTTGGCTCCTTTTTTCTTTGTCTTATCGACCCATAATTTATCACAGAGCAACATGAGGAACAATGTGGAAGATTTACTGATTTTTTCGGGCTTGGAATCCTGAGGGGTTTCATGTTATACTCCACATAGAAATGTTTAGGGGAGGTAGATAGAGTGAAAACTTGGAAGATTGCAGGTATAACCATCGCCGTTATATCTGTCATACTTATCAGTGTATATATAGCAGGAAGATATTATTTTATGGACCATTTCTATCCCAAGACATTCATCAACGGGGTGGATGTGAGCATGAAGGCCAGACCGGAAGCGGAGGATCTTCTCGGGGAGCATCTGAGCAAATATGTCCTTGGAATCAAATCCCCGGAAGGAACCATGATGATCTCTGCCCAGAACTGCAGCCTGGCTTATACCGGGATTGAAGAGATCAAAAATTACCTGGATAACCAGGAGGAAGCATACTGGTTCCGCGACATCTTCCTGAAACATGAGAACAATGCCATGGGGCTCCGTTTGGATGAGGAGAAACTGCGGGCTACCATGGAAGCTCTGCCATGTATGACTCCTGCCAATCCCCAGGGACCTGTGGATTCCAGGATCGAGTACAATGACACGCAGAAGGATTATGTGATCGTGGATGAGATTATTGGGAACACCATAGAGCCCGAGGTCTTCTTCAATGGAATAAAGGATGCGATTCTGGCGGGCGAGACTGAGATCGACCTGGCAAGCAATGCCTACTATGTGCAGCCGAAATACTTTGCCAAGGATGATATCGTCCAGAAAGCCAAGGCAACCTTAGATAAATATATGGGAACAGTGATCAATTACGAGGATTCCGGATGTAAATTCACACTGGACAGAAATGATATCCATACATTTATCAACGTGAGCAAGGACTTTGAGATTACTTTTGATAAAGAATACATGAAACAGTATATCACGGAGAAACTATTCCCTGTATTCAATACGGTAGGTAAAACACGTACCATCGTCTCCCCCGGCAGCGGTGAATTCACCGTATCCGGTGGTTTCTACGGCTGGCAGGTAGGTTTGATCGATGAGAGAACTGCCATGATCGATAACATCAAGGCAGGTGAGACGGTGACCCGGGAACCCAAGTACCTGCAGGATGCGGCCCGGAAAGACAGAAACAATGACATCGGGGACAGCTACATCGATGCCAGCATCTCCGACCAGCATCTCTGGGTGGTGGTAAATGGAAAGGTGACCATGGAGTCTGATTTTGTCTCCGGGGATTCCTCCAAAGGAAGAGATACCGACAAGGGTGTCTATATGATCGAGAAGAAACAGAGGAATTATGCTATGCGGGAGAATCCGGTGACGGTATCCTACTGGCTGCCCTTTAACCTGGACCTGGGTGAAGGCTTCCATGATGCCTCCTGGAGAAAGCAATTCGGCGGAAACATCTTTACTTACAATGGATCTCATGGATGTATCAATCTTCCACCGGCATTTGCCAAGAAACTGTATGAGAACATGAAGGTGGGTTTCCCGGTTATCATTCATTAAATATTATCCGAAATATATCATTTTTGAATCGGCATCGCCCTGGCGATGCCGATTCAGTTAGGAGCTGCTATGATCAGAGTTGAGAATCTGTCCTATTCCTTTCCGGAAAAGGACCTGTACCAGAATATATCGTTTCATATTGAAGAAGGGCAGCATGCGGCTCTCATCGGAAGTAACGGTTCCGGAAAAACTACCTTGATCGATATGATCATTCATGAGGATGAATATCTCTACACCGGAAAGATCCGAAAGAAAGAATCCTTGAAAACCGGCTATGTAGCTCAATATGTGGTTCATGACAGGGAACTTTTATCCAATGTGTATGATTATCTCGCCCAGGATTTCAGAGAGATGCTTAAAGAACAGGAAGCAATCTGTCTGGAGATGGAGACGGCTACGGATTTCGATGAGATCATGGAACGATACCAGGAAAGCCTGGATGCATTTGCGGCAGTGGACGGGGAGAACTACGAAACCAACATCCACAAACAACTGAAACTGGCGGGATTAAGCCAGATCGAGGAGGTGCCCGTCTCCCGGATCAGCGGAGGAGAATTCAAACTGATGCAGATCATACGCCAGATGATGCGCTTTCCGGACCTGCTGATCATGGACGAACCGGATGTGTTCCTGGATTTTGACAATCTCTCCGGCTTGTGCAATCTGATCCGTTCTTACCCCAAGACCATCCTGGTGATCACCCACAACCGATTTCTGCTGAATAACTGCTTTGATAAGATCCTTCATCTGGAGGATAAAGATATCCAGGAATTTGATGGTTCCTATATGGATTATCAGCTGGCATTGCTCTCCCGGAAGGTGGAGATGCAGGAAGGTGCCGCCCGGGACCAGAAAGAGATCCAACGTCAGCAAAAGGTGGTGGAACGGATCCGGAAGGAAGCTACATATATCGATAATTCCGCCAAGGGCAGACAGCTGAAAGCGCGGGTTTCCCTCCTGGAGAGACTGAAGGAGAAAGCCATCAAGGAGCCTTTTGTGGAAGTGAGAGAGCCGGAGATTCATTTGTGGATGGGGTCTGACCCCGTCCAAAATGGAAAGATTACCGTGGAGGATTATTCCTTATCCTTCGGGGAGACCTTGCTGGAGCATGTATCCTTCGAGATCGGTCCCGGGGAGAAGGTGGCCCTGGTAGGCCCCAACGGTACGGGAAAAACCACCTTATTGCATGATATCTATGAGATGCTGCAGGAATCTTCCGCCTCTGAGGAAGAAGAGAAAAATGAACATACCGGCCGGGTAGGATACCTGTCCCAGATCTATTCCAACCTTTATGATGAGTCAGAGACCTTATACCAGATCTTCGAGAAACTGGGCCTGGAAAACAGGGCTGAGACGGAAGCCTATCTGAATAAATACTGTTTCCCAAGTGAGATGGCAGACCAGCGCCTATCGGAACTGTCCGGAGGGGAGAAAAACATGATCCAGCTTGCCATACTGGGCAGGATGAACACGGAGATCCTTCTCCTGGACGAACCTTCCAGCCATCTGGATCTGTATGCCCAGGAAGCGCTGGAAGGGGCCATCCGGGAGTATCCCGGTACCATCCTCATGGTCTCCCATGATTTTTACACCATAGTAAACTGTGTGGATTATGTGCTGTATGTGGAGGACAGGCAGATTCGCCGGATGAGCGGCCGGGCCTTCCGCAAGATGATCTACAAGAGACATTTCAGCAGCAGGTACACGGAATTCGAGAAAGAGAAAAAAGAATTGGAACAAAAGATCCAGTCCTATCTTCGGATGAAAGATTACGAGAAGGCAAAGGAAGGGTGCCGGAAACTGGCAGTCCTGATCGACGGGGCGCCTGACCGGTAGACAGGTATTGAGATAATATGGGAAAATATGATGATTTAATCTGGAAGACAATAGAAAAAGAACAGATCCTCCATACGCCGGTATTTGATGTGTACCTGCAAAAAGAGGTGACAGCCTCCGGCATGGAGGGGGACTATGTGGGTATAAGCGCGCCGGACTGGGTAGTCGTGATCCCGGTTCATGAAGGGAACTTCGTCCTGGTGAGACAATGGCGACATGGGGAGGATAATCTGACTTTAGAGTTCCCCGGGGGTGTTATGGACCCCAAGGAAGAACCGAAAGTCACAGCACTGCGGGAGTTGGAAGAAGAAACCGGCTACCGGGCAGGCAGGATGACTTTCCTGGGACGGGTCAGCTCCAATACGGCCTTGTTCAAAAATCATTTCTCCGTATTTCTGGCGGAAGACCTGGTTCAGACGGGTCAGCAGCACCTGGATGAGGACGAGCTGCTCCGCTTTGAGGAGATACCTATTGAGGAAGTGATCCGGCGCTACGGGGACCATGAACTGACCCATGCCTATATGGGTACGGCTCTGGCATTTTATTTCAGACATAAACTGATGAGCTGAGGCTTTTATCCGGTGAAAGATATGATTGTATATGTGGAAGAAGGCGGTGATCTTACAGAGGCCCGCCTACTGGCTGATAAACTGAATGTACCATTGATCCTGAGTGATCCGTTTCAGGAGGAAAGGGAAGATCTGATCCTTCGGTTCCATAAAGACGGACTTAGCCTTTGCGGGGAAGGTCTGGAGATGCAGGGGGACCTGACCCACATGATCCCCAGACTAAAGAAGAATAATCTGCAAAGGGAATTCCTGGTGAAAGCTTCCCGGATGAAGCATCCGGAGGAACATCCTGTGGCTGTGGATGCCACGGCAGGTATGGGGGAGGACTCCCTGCTGCTTGCCGCTGCCGGTTATCAGGTAGTCCTCTATGAACTGAATCCAGTGATCGCGGCTATGCTTAAGGATTCTCTGAGGCGTGCCTCTTCAGTTCCTGAACTGAAAGAGGCGGTAAGCCGGATGCATGTGCGGGAAGGGGACAGTATCGAAGGCCTGTCCGGCCTGGATACGCCTCCGGACCTGGTCCTGCTGGACCCCATGTTTCCGGAGCGAAAGAAAAGTGGCCTGATCAAAAAGAAATTTCAGCTGTTGCAGAAACTGGAGCGGCCCTGCTCGGATGAGGAGAAGCTGTTTGATGCGGCATGGAATGCCGGCCCCAGGAGGCTGGTGATCAAGAGGCCCTTAAAGGGTCCTTATCTGGCCGGAGTAAAACCGGATTACTCCATATCGGGCAAAGCGATCCGATATGATTGCTTTGTCAACTTACAGGACAAAAGATGTAAATAAATGTTAATTCTTGCTTTTTTATTCAACAACTGATAGAATGATGAATACAAACACGGGGAGCTGGGGAGGCCGGCTGAGAGGAGAGGAAGATCTCGACCCGAAACCTGATTTGGATAATGCCAACGTAGGGAAGAAATATATGTGATGTATGTTTTGAGGAGATACCTGCGCGGGTATCTCCCTTTTTATTTCCTGATCAAACAACTACTTAAGGAGGTTGCCGCAGATGACATTTACCGGGGAACTGATCGCCAACGCCCAGGAGATCTGGCAGAAGTATTATTCTCATCCGTTTATCCAGGGCATGATCGACGGAAGCTTAGACAAGGACAAGTTCTGTCTCTATCTGATTCAGGACAGCAAGTATCTGGTGGATTATGCCAAAGTGTATGCCCATACTTTCATCAAGGCTAAGGATGTGGCTGTCATGAGAATGATTCATGAAGACATGGGCCTGATTCATTCCGAGGAGGATATGATGCATATCCGCTATCTGGCGGAAGCAGGATACACGGAGGAGATGGCTTTGGAACATCCTGCCTTGCCGGGATGCAGAGATTATGTGAATTATATGATGAGGATTGCTTCCGAAGGGACCATGGAGGAGGGAATCATGGCGGTTCTGCCCTGTGCCCTCAGCTACTACCATATCGGTTTATACTGTCTGGAGGAAGCTACAAAGAAAGGCAGCCTGGAGGGCAATTACTTCCGCCACTGGATCGAGGAATACAGTGGGGACGGATATAAGAAAATATATGATCATGCGGTTAAAATGTGTGAACTTATTACCCAGGACGCCACTGAGAAGGAGAAAACCCGCTACCAGGAGATTTTTGACGAGAGCAGCAGGTTTGAGATCGGATTCTGGGATATGGCATGGGAGTGCAGCTTCCCTGAAGGAGATTAGGATTTATGCTGGAATTTAAAAAGGTTACATTTCAATATGAAGGAGCGGACCACCCCCTGATCGAGAATCTTTCCTTCTCCATAGAAAAAGGAACTTTCACCAGTATCATCGGGGCCAGCGGCAGTGGAAAAAGTACCATCTTTCGTCTTCTGAACGGGCTGGAACATATCCGGTCGGGAGAAATCCTTCTGGAAGGGAAGGATATCAGCGGGATGAAGAATTTCTGTTCATATATGCCGCAAAATGATCTCCTCCTCCCCTGGAGCACGGTGGAGAAGAATGTATGTCTCCCCATGAGGATCCAGGGGGTGAAGAAAGCCCAACAGAAAGAGATCGCAGCCCGGATGCTGGATCTGGTGGGACTGGGGGATGTTGCGGACAAATACCCCAGAGAACTGTCCGGAGGAATGAGACAGAGGGTGGCATTTGCCAGGACACTTTGTGCCGGTTCTGACCTGCTGCTCCTGGACGAACCCTTTTCTGCCCTGGACTACCTGACCAGAATCTCCCTGCAGGAATGGCTTCTTGACCAATGGATGAAACTGAATAAGACAATCCTTTTCATCACCCACGATGTGGAGGAGGCCCTCTTTTTATCGAAAGAGATTTACGTGGTGGCGGACAGACCCGTCCGTAGGATGGAGCGGTATGAAGTTCCCATGGATTACCCCCGGACCCGTGAGATGCTGATCCGGTCCGAGATACAGGAACTGAAAGAAGAACTGATCCGGAAGATGCGGGAAGGGGATGAAAGGATCCGGAAAGTCCGGGGCCCCAGACTCCCAAGAAAAGGATAGATAAGGATAGGATAAAACTATGATGAAAAAGAAAATGTACGGTCTGGCCTTTGGCCTTTGCCTCCTGCTCCTCTGGCAGGGGATCGCCATGGCCATCGATGCCGCCTATATCCTGCCGTCTCCGATACAGGTCTTTAAACACCTGGCGGAGAATCTGCCGGAACTTATGCTGGTACATTTCCCTATAACTATGAGAGTGGTCTGTATAGGGACATTGATCTCCATCACCCTGGGACTCTTTCTGGCTGTGCTGATGAATCTCAGCCTGCCACTGGAGAAAGCCATCTATCCTGTTCTGGTCTTCTCCCAGACCATTCCCGTGATCTGCCTTGCCCCGGTCTTTGTGCTGTGGCTTGGATATACGGAGAAGATGAGGGTATTTCTGGTGGTGGTGATGAGCTTCTTCTCCATCACCGTCAATGTATTTGACGGATTTAAGGCGGTGAGGAAAGAAAACAGAGAACTGCTGAAGACCTACGGAGGGGACAGATGGCAGGAATTGATCTATCTGCAGGTTCCCACGGCTCTCCCTTATTTTTTTACATCGCTGAAAGTCGGTGTTCCATGGGCCATCGTTGCAGCCTCGGTGGCAGAATGGTTCGGTGCACCGGGTGGATTGGGTAATTACAGCCGGATAAGGATGATGAGCCTGGATGCCGCGGGACTGCTGGCTCCTCTGGTGATCATATCGGTTACCGCTCTTGTCTTCATGGCTTTGATCCGGGGCCTGGAGGGCCTGGTGGTCACCTGGATGAAATGATAATAAGCATATCAGATGCATATCCAATAGATATTCTTGTAAGGAAAGGAGAAATAAAAATGAAAAAGAAACTGTGTACAATAACTTGTCTGCTTCTTGCCTTGCTTATGATGGTAAGCGGCTGTGCCTCCTCAGGCAAAGGATCATCGGAGGATACCTCCTCCGGGAAAGAGGAAGGCCTGAAAGACTTCCGGGTGATTCTGGACTGGTATCCCAACGCCATCCACTCCTTCTTATATGTGGCCCAGGAGAAGGGATACTTTGCAGAAGAAGGCCTGAATGTGGAGCTGATCGCCCCTGCCGGTGCTTCCGACGGGTTGACTTTCCCGGCAGCCGGAAAGGCGGAGGTTGGAATCAGCTACATGAATGATGCCACCATCGGCTATGCTGATGAAGGGATGGATATCAAGGCTTTAGGTGCCATTACCCAGGGCTCTCTCAACTGTATGATAGCTCTGAAGGAGAATCACGTGACTTCTCCTGCGGACTTTAAAGGCAAGAAGATCGGTTATACCGGGTCGGAGCCCTTACGGCAGATGATCATCGCCTGTGCGGAAGGCGCCGGTCTTACGGAGAAGGATTTTGAGCTGATTGACGTAGGCTTTGATGTGGAGACTTCTCTGATCAGCAAAAATGTGGACGCTGTCTGCGGCGGTATGATCAACCATGAAGTGATGGAGATGCAAAACGCCGGATATGAGGTGGATTATTGGGTACTCCAGGATTTCGGGGTTCCGGACCAGTACGAGATCATCATGGTGGCAGGAAAAAGTGCCATGGAGGAAGACCCGGAACTCTACCAGGGATTCCTGAATGCCTGCAGAAAAGGATTTGATGATGTTGTGGCAGACCCCAAGACCGGCCTTGATGTACTTTTTGCTCATGAAGATGCGGAAAACTATGCCTTAAACCGGGAGGTTGAGGAGAAATCTCTCGACATCCTGCTTAAGATGGAACAGGATTCCGGGAAGAAGTTTCTCTCTATGGAACCCGAAGTCTGGAACCGGAACACCGCGTGGCTGGTGGAAAAAGGATTACTGAAGAATGAACCGGATGCAAGTGAGTATGTCTATGTGGAAAAATAACCGGTGGGCCATATCAACAGCTGCCCTGCTTTTAATCTTATGGGAGATCCTGGCCCGGATCATCCGGATCGAGCATATCCTGCCCGGCCCGGTCAGCATCCTGCGCTGCCTCTGGGACCTGAGGGGAACCCTGCTGATCCAACAGATGCCAGCTACCCTGGTGGCCGTGTTGGCAGGATTTCTCCTGTCGGTTCTTATCGGGGTGTTCTGCGCCATCCTCATGGACCGGTCCCCGGTTCTGGAGGCAATTATCTACCCCCTGATCCTTCTGACCCAGACGATTCCGGTGATGTGCATCACCCCGCTCTTTGTCCTGTGGTTTGGCTATACCCTGGGAGCAAGGATCCTGGCCATCATCCTGGGGACCTTTTTCACCATTGCCGTCAACACCTACGACGGACTCCGGCTTAGCCGACGGGAGATGCTGGAGCTGATGGATACTTACGGGGGAAACAGCCGGCAGATATTCCGGGAGGTCAAACTTCCCACAGCCCTGCCGAATCTCATGACCTCCCTGAAGATCACCTTCCCCTGGGCAGTGGTAGGAGCTGCTGTGGCGGAATGGCTGGGGGCCACCCGGGGACTGGGCTATTACAGTAAACTGATGGTGACCCGCATGAACGGCCCTGCCGTCTATGCATCGGTTTTCCTCCTGACCATGATCGCCTTGGCGGGCATTGCCCTCATCAAATGGATCGACCGGCATTATGTGGTGTGGAGAAATGAAATCTAGCCAGGAGGCAAGAATTTTGATTCCCACTTGAAAAATAATGCCTGCCATGTTATAATTCCCCAGTCATGATAAGAGTTCCGATTGCTCTTTCCGTGGCCGACAGTTCGCTTGTACCATCCTGTCGTTAAACAAAACTAGGGCTTATGGAATATGAAATGCTTAAGTCCCGTGGTCTGCCCATGGGACTTTTTTATGCTTTTTAATTAGGGGGATCTATGTATTTTCTGAAGACGCAGGGTAATTTTGACGCGGCCCATTTTCTGGAGGGCTATGAGGGCAAGTGTAGAAACATCCACGGGCACCGTTGGAAAGTGATCGCAGAGATCAAAGGCCAGACCTTAGGAAAAGGCCAGCAGACCCGTGGCATGCTGGTGGATTTCGGAGATCTGAAGGATATCCTGAAGATTTACTGTGATGAGCTGGACCATTGTCTCATCTATGAGAAGGGATCGCTGAAACCGGCTACCATTCTGGCTTTTAAGGAAGAGAATTTCAAGATTTATGAGGTTCCTTTCCGCCCCACTGCCGAGAATTTTGCCTGTTATTTTTATAAGAAATTAGAAGAGGAAGGTCTGAATGTCCACAGGGTGGAGGTCTATGAGACCCCCAATAACTGCGCGGCATACCAGGAGAGTTGATAAGAGGCCATGAGAGTTGCAGAGAAATTCATCAGCATTAACGGAGAAGGGCCCAGAGCGGGAGAACTGGCTGTCTTTCTTCGATTCAAGGGGTGCAATCTCCGATGCAGTTATTGTGATACCATGTGGGCAAATGAAGCGGACTGCCCCTATGTGGAGGAGACACCCCGGGACCTTTATGACTATGTAAAATCCACGAAGATCAAAAATGTGACCCTGACGGGGGGAGAACCCCTGCTGCAGCAGGATATGAACCAACTCCTGAAACTCCTGACGGAAGATGGAGAATTGAGGGTTGAGGTGGAGACCAACGGGGCGGTGGACCTGAAAAGGTTTTCCGACGAAAATCGGCCTGTCTTTACTATGGATTATAAACTGCCATCCAGCCTGTGGGAACATGCCATGATTCCCGATAACTTCCTGGTCCTTCAGAAAGAAGATACGGTGAAGTTTGTCTGCGGCTCCATGGAAGATATGGACAGGGCAGTGGAAATGATAGAAAACTATGATCTGATCAACCGATGCCATGTCTACTTCAGCCCGGTTTTCGGAAAGATCGAGCCGGCAGACATGGTGGATTATATGATCCGACATCAGATAAATAACGCGAGATTACAGATCCAGATGCATAAAGTGATCTGGGATCCAGAGAGGAGGGGCGTCTAGTATGATTGATAAAAAAGCCATCGAAGAGCACATCCGCGGGATCCTCATCGCCCTGGGCGATGATCCGGACCGTGAGGGGCTGCTGGAGACACCGGCCCGGGTTGCCAAGATGTATGAAGAAGTATTTGCAGGGATGAACTATACAAACCACGAGATAGCCCAGATGTTCGGCAAGACCTTCGAAGAGGGGATGGACGTGGGAGACAGAGGACGTGTTGTGGTGATGAAAGATATCGACATGTTTTCTTATTGTGAACACCATATGGCATTGATGTATGATATGAAAGCCACGGTGGCCTACCTTCCCACGGACAGAGTGATCGGCCTGTCCAAGATCGCCCGCATCTGTGATATGGTAGGACGGAGACTGCAGATCCAGGAAAAGATTGGCCAGGATATCGCCGATATCATGACGGAGGTCACAGGCTCGGAGGATGTGGCGGTTCTCATCGAAGGATGCCACAGCTGTGTGACGGCCCGGGGTATCAAGAAGAACAACACGAAAACATTCACTGCGGAACTGCGCGGTAAGTTCAAGGACGATCCTGCCTTCCAGATCTATCTTAAGTAGGAGGAAAGAGAATGAAAGCATTGGTATTATCCAGTGGCGGGGTGGATTCCACCACGGCATTAGGACTTGCTGTCAGCAGATATGGCAGGGAAAATGTGATTGCCTTGTCAATCTCCTACGGACAGAAACACGACAAAGAAATCCAGGCAGCTGTGGATGTGGCCCGCTACTATGGGGTGGAGCAGCTGTTTCTCGATCTGACGAAGATCTTTCAATACAGTAATTGTTCCCTTCTGCAGCAGTCCACCGAGGAAATCCCGGAAGAAAGCTATGGGGAGCAGATAGAGAAAACAGGAGGGGAAAAACCGGTGAGCACCTATGTGCCTTTCCGGAACGGCCTTTTCCTGTCCAGTGCTGCCAGCATCGCCCTGAGCAAGGACTGCCAGGTTATCTTCTATGGGGCGCACGCTGATGATGCCGCCGGGGCAGCCTACCCCGATTGTTCCCCGGTTTTTAACCAGGCCATGGGGCAGGCTATCTGGGAAGGATCAGGCCGGCAGCTGAAGATCGAGGCTCCTTTCGTAAATAAGAACAAGGCGGAGATCGTAAAAATGGGTCTCGAGCTTAAGGTGCCTTATGAATTAACCTGGTCTTGCTATGAAGGGGGAGAGGTCCCTTGCGGACGGTGCGGGACCTGTATCGACAGGGCCCAAGCATTTGCTGCCAACGGAGTCTCTGATCCGGCCTTAAGCAAGACATCAGCTGAATAACGAAAAGAAAACCAGGCTGACATCAGCCTGGTTTCTTTCATGAATTTTATTGATTAATAAGCAAAGCCTCCTGGGATGCCCATGGTCGGGAAACAGTAAAGGCGGTTGGCCTGATTTGCCTCGAAGGTCACCTTGTCATAGTAGGCGAAGGATTCTACGATAAATTTGCCTGCTTTTTTGATCATACCGAATAATTTTCTCATTGTTGTTTCCTCCTCTATAAAAATGTTTCGTTGTTATTTTCATTTACACTATATACTACGAAGGATTCCGGGGGAGGGATAAAATTATTTTAAATAAAAATACATGGAATGACTTGCCTATTAATGATATAATATTAAATCAGATATAATAACCATAGATCAGAATAGGGTGAAGAACATGAAAAATATCAGAAAACTGTTTGATTATCAGAGATTTGAGGAGAATGAACGACTTTCTTCTATGATAAGAAGGACCGAATCCAAATATCTGGGAAGCTCCCGCCAGGAGCTGGATGAAGATGATCTCTTTTTTGTAAACGCAGCCGGTTCCAAAGAAGCATATCAGAAAGAGGATCCGAATGATGTCACTGAGTTGGACCAGTTCCAGCGCATCATGGAGAAGATCAGAAAGAATGCAGGCCATATGGAAGGCGACGGGGAGAGATAAGGATGGAATTTCGGGATTTTAACTATATCTATGCAGAATATAAGAATAAGGTGACGGCCTACGTTCGGAAAAAGGTCGCGGATACCAGTGCTGTGGAAGACCTGGTGGAAGATATCTTCATGAAGATCTATGAGAACCTGGACCGGTATGATCCGGAGAAATCCGCCCTCTCTTCCTGGATATACACGGTAACCTCCAGGATGGTGACAGATTATTACCGCACCAGAAAGGTACACTCAGAGATTCCTTCCGATGACGGCGCAGAAGGGATGATGCCCTTAAGCCTCGTCGACAGTCAGGAACTGGATGCGGACATCATTCAGGCGGAGATGCTGGATCAGCTGGCAGATGCCCTGGAAAGCCTGGCCGACCGGGAGCGTGATCTGATCATCTTACATTATTACAGTAACCTCACTCTGAAGGAGATCGCAGTCAAGATGAAGATGTCCTATGCAAATGTGAAGATCATCCACAAGAAAGCCCTCTCAAAGATGAGAGGCCAGTTCGACTGAAGCTGATCAAAAAAGTCTAAAAAAAGCTAAAAAAATTAAAAAAAATTTTTCGAAATTTCTTAGATAATTCTTTATCCCTCCTTCCTTTTGCTTCGTATATAGAAGTGTAAGAGATAAAAGGTCTCGAAAAAGTTAGACATACCTGAGAGGATTGAAGGTGTAAAGATAGTCCTCTTGGCCACAGTATACGAAGAAGAAAGGTTTAAGGAGGACAAAATAATGATGAATTTAAGAGGTTTATTTGATTATCAGAGATTCGAGGACAACAAAAGATTAGGAGCCATGATCGCACAGACCGAAGCAAAGTACCTGAGAAGGGAATTGTTCGAAGACGATCTTGGATTTCTAAACGCAGCCGGATCAAAAGAATACATGATGAATCAGGAAGATAAGAATACAGAGAATCCCACAGAATAAAATCTGTGGGATTTTTCTTTTTATTGACCATAAATTGGTTTATTGGCTATAATTATAATATAGAAGAATGCGTTTTGAAATGCTTCTTAGGAAGCTGTCAATATAGATTGATGAGAGGAGCTATTATGGAGGAGAAGAAAAATCAATTGTTCCGAAAGAAGAGTCTGGAAAGCATCGAGAGCCCGGAGGTTCTGGATGATTATCTCCGCGTCACTTCCCCGGGAGTGTGGATGATTCTGGGAGCTGTGATCTTGATGCTTGTGGGCATGATCGTATGGGGCATCTTCGGACATATCGATTCCGAGGTCTCGGTTGCCGTGGTATCAGATGCAGGCGGAAAGTACTGCCTGGTCCCGGAGGAGGCTCTGGACGCGGTGATCGACCACCGTACGGTAACAGTGAAAGGCAATGAGCTGGAATTAGCTCCAAAGTCCATCGAACCGATGCAGGTGGAAGACTCCATGGATATCTACGTCCTGATGGCAGGGAACCTGAAACCGGGAGATGTGGTGTACCCTGTGGAGGTGGCCTCGGAGCTGAAGGAGGGTGTGTACACGGGAATCATCGTTACCGAGACCATCACACCGATCAAATTCCTGATTAATTAATGTGATTGATAAGATTACAGATTCCAATACCTTGATTCATAATTGGAGCAGATTATGTCAGATAATAACAGAGAAAATCGTAAAAACAGAATAAATAAGCCGGTGATGAAAGGGGTGGCCAAGGTTCCCGTGATCATGCAGCTGGAGATGCTGGAGTGCGGAGCGGCATGCCTTACCATGGTGCTGGCTTACTACGGCAAATGGATTACCCTGGAACAGGCCCGCATGGATTGCGGTGTATCCAGAGACGGATCCAATGCGAAAAACCTGATGATCGCAGGGCGAAGTCATGGGCTGGAAGTCCATGCCTACCGCATGGAGCCGGAAGCCCTTCTGGAGGAAGGCCCCTATCCCTGCATCATCCATTGGGGGTTTAATCACTTTGTGGTGCTGGATGGCTTTCAGGGAAAAAATGCGGTGCTCAACGATCCCGCCAGAGGCAAAGTGAAAGTTCCCTGGGAGGAGTTCGACAAACAGTTTACCGGAATCTGCATGACCTTTGAGCCTGCGGAGGATTTCGTGCCGTCCGGAAAGAAAAAATCGATCTGGGAATATGCAGGAGAAAGACTGCGCGGATCGAAGACGGCGGTTATGTTTGTGCTCTTAACCACGGCAATTACATCCTTACTTGGAATCATATACCCGATTTTTGGAAGGATCTTCCTGGATCGGCTGCTGACGGGGAAGAGCCCTAACTGGTTCTACCCATTTCTGATCGCTTTGACGGTCGTGTCCTTTGTCTCCATCCTGATGGCCTGGATTTCCGCAATCTACAGCCTGAAGATCCAGGGTAAGATGGCCGTGGTGGGAAATACCTCCTATCTGTGGAAGGTACTCCGCCTGCCCATGCACTTCTTCAGTCAGAGGATGGCAGGGGATATCTCGGACCGTCAGAATGCCAACGCAGAGGTGGCAGGGATCATGGTCAATACCATAGCACCTCTGGGGATCAACACCATCATGATGGTCTTCTACCTGGTGGTAATGATCCGGTACAGTGTCATGCTGACTGCCATCGGTGTCGGTGCGCTTCTGATCAACACTTTGATTTCCTGGTACATTACCCAGAAAAGAATCAATATCACCCGTGTCTCCCTGCGGGATGCTGCCAAATTATCCGGAATCACGGTTTCCGGTATCGGCATGATCGAGACCATCAAAGCCAGCGGAGCAGAGAAAGGATTCTTTGAAAAATGGGCAGGCTATCAGGCCAGTGTGAATACCCAGAAGGTTCGTTTCCAGAAGGTGAATCAGATGCTTGGACTCATACCCACCGCAGTGGGGGCGTTGGCAAATCTTCTGATCCTGGGGCTGGGTATCTATTTTGTCATCCTGGACCCGGTACATTTTACCGTCGGTATGGTTTTTGCCTTCCAGGGATTATTGTCTTCTTTTATGGCTCCAGCCAATTCCGTGATTCAGACCGGACAGACCATGCAGGAGATGATCACACAGATTGAACGTGTGGAAGATGTAATGAGCTATCCGGTAGATCATTGCTTCGAAGAACGACCCAAGACGGAAGACTACCGGAAACTGACCGGAGAAATTGCCATGGAGCACATCACTTTCGGTTATTCCAGGCTGGCTCCGCCTCTGATCGAGGATTTCTCCCTCCATGTGAAACCCGGTCAGAAGATCGCTCTGGTGGGCAGATCCGGCTGTGGGAAATCCACCCTGTCGAAATTGCTTACCGGCTTGTATCAGCCTTGGTCCGGCAGAGTTTTGTATGACGGAAAGGAGCTGGATCAGATTGATAGAGACGTCTTTACCGGTTCCGTGTCGGTTGTGGACCAGGATATTATATTGTTTGATGACACGATTGCCCAGAACATCCGCATGTGGGATGATTCCATCGAAGATTTTGAGGTGATCCTTGGTGCCCGGGATGCGGGGATCCATGATGATATCATCCAGAAAAACGGTGGATATCAGCATAAGATGCTGGAGGGAGGAAAGGATTTCTCCGGAGGACAGAGACAGCGGCTGGAGATCGCCCGGGCCTTGTCCCAGGATCCCACCATCTGTATCCTGGATGAGGCGACTTCCGCACTGGACGCTAAGACAGAGTATGAAGTGGTGAAGGCCATCACAGACCGTGGCATCACCTGCATCGTTATCGCTCACCGCCTGTCCACCATCAGGGACTGTGATGAGATCATCGTCCTGGAGCAGGGCAAGGTGGTGGAGCGCGGTACCCATGAGGACCTGCTGGCTCTGGACGGGTATTATAAGAGACTGGTGATCAATGAATAGGAAAGGAGAGAAAGATGGGTTGGTTCGATGAACAGATAGAATATCGAAAAAAACGGGAAAATGAACTCCTTTCTGATTCTTTTCAGAATATAGCCTGGTCTGTCACCGGTCGTAAGATCGGGGAAGGCTGGATTGACGAAGATGCGGATATCAAAGATGCCATCTCCCAACTGCTGAAATACTTTCATATAAAAGAGAAAGAAGTTCCCTCCAAGATCAAAGAGCTGGAGGACCGGCTGGATTATCTGCTGTCATCCTCAGGAATTCTGTACCGGGAGGTTCAGCTGAAGAAGGGATGGCATGTGGATTCCATAGGACCGATGATAACCACACTGGAAAAAGACGGTACGGTAATCACGGTTCTGCCCGGACAGTACGGGGGTTATTATTATCAGGACCCTTATAGCGGAAGCAGAGTAAAGGTGACCGCTTCCGAGGAGAAGAAGATCGGAACCGGAGCCTGGACTTTCTACCGGCCATTTCCCATGCGAAAGCTTGGTCTGCGGGACCTGTGGAAATATATGTCGGAATGCCTGACCCGATGGGATTTTATCAGTTTCGGGATAGCAGCAGCAGTGGTGACTCTGGTAGGACTGATCATCCCGAAATTAAATCAGATTCTTATGGGAGATGTGGCGGACAAATACAGGAGCACTCAGCTGCTGCTTGCGGTCATGACCTTTATGTTTTGTGCGACCCTGGGAAATCTCCTGTTTACTGCCATACGGGAATTGCTGCTGGCAAGGATACAGACCAAGCTGTCTGTCAATTTCAGTGCGGCTTCCATGATGCGTATCCTTTCCCTGCCTGCCGCTTTTTTCAAGGATTATTCGGCAGGTGAGCTCAATCAATACCTTAGCTACATGTCGTCTCTATGTGACACCATGGTTACCTCCCTGCTGTCAGTCGGCATCACAGGGCTTTTCTCCCTGGTGTATATGTTTCAGATATTTTCCTTTGCCAGAAGCCTGGTATTACCTGCTCTTGCAGTTACGATCGCTACGCTCATCATCAGCATAATGACGACTTCTATGCAGATGACCATCGGAAAGGAAAAAATGCAGCTGGCAGCCAAAGAAAAGGGCCTGGTATTCTCCCTGATCTCCGGTGTTCAGAAACTGCGCCTTGCAGGCGCGGAAAACCGGGCATTTGTCCGCTGGTCCAAAGTGTATGCCCAGGAGGCAGCACTGACCTATAATCCGCCGGCCCTGATTAAGCTGAGCAGTGTATTTATTACAGCGGTTTCCATGATCGGAACCATTGCCATGTACTATATCGCAGTGGCCAACAATGTATCCAGAGCGGATTACATCGCTTTTAACAGTGCCTACGGCTACATCAATACAGCCTTTCAGTCCCTGGCCGCCATGGCCCTGAGCGTCGCGACCATCCGTCCGATCCTGGATCTGATCCGTCCCCTCCTGGAGGCGGAGCCGGAGGAGGCAGAAGGGCTTGAAATCGTAACCTCTTTATCAGGGGGTGTGGAACTCTCCCATGTATCCTTCCGCTATGGGGAGGACAGTCCCCTGGTTCTGGATGATATCTCCATCAACATACCTGCGAGACAGTATGTGGCCATCGTTGGTAAGACCGGATGTGGAAAATCCACGATCATGAGGCTGCTCCTGGGATTTGAGCAACCCACAAAAGGGAGTATCTTCTATGATAAAAAAGACAGCAAAAGGCTGAATATGAGATCGGTACGCAAACAGATCGGCGCCGTGATGCAGGACAATGGGGTCTTCACGGGAAGTGTTTTTGAGAATATCACGATCTCTGCCCCTTCCCTCACTCTGACAGAAGCCTGGGAAGCAGCTGAGATCGCCGGATTTGCAGAAGATATCCGAAATATGCCTATGGGCATGAGTACCGTTATCCAGGAAGGTTCCGGAGGAATCTCCGGGGGACAGAGACAGCGCCTGATGATCGCCAGGGCGATTGCCCCCAAGCCCAGGCTGCTCCTTCTGGATGAGGCCACTTCCGCTTTGGATAATATCACTCAGAAACAAGTGTCGGATGCATTGGAAGAGATGCGGTGTACCAGGATCGTTATCGCTCACCGCCTGTCCACGATCCGTCACTGTGACCGCATCCTGGTTCTGGATGGCGGCAAGATCATCGAGGACGGAACCTATGACGAACTGATCGCCATGGACGGCAATTTCGCCGAACTGGTGGCAAGACAAAGGTTGGATGAAGACTGATTATCCGGGATATAAAAAGAAAAAGGGTGTGCACAGCACACCCTTTCATTATTTTACTCTGTCATTATTCAATTGTGAGAATATCAACAAATCCGGTAATCTCAAATACTTCGCTGATGGTCTCATTTACATTTCTGATTACCATGGTACCCTGTTTGTTCATCTGTTTCTGTGTAGATAAAAGAACACGGAGTCCGGCGGAAGAGATGTAATCCAGCTTGGAGAAATCAAGGATGAGTTCTTCGATTCCGTCAAGGCTGCCCTGAAGTTCTTTCTCAAAATCCGGGGATGTATTGGTATCAAGTCTTCCTTCCAAAGCAATCTTTAATGTAGTACCATTCTGCTCTTTATTAATTGTCATTTCTATACCTCCATGATAATCCATCATTTTCTTTATAATAAATCTACATCATATTGTATCAGTTTGAGGAAAATATTACAACGATGTTTTTTATTTTGTTTTGCTATTTTATTTCAAATGGCCCTTTTTTTCCTGTACATTGACTTTTTCAGGACCAATAGTGTATAGTATGAGTTGTTTTTAAGATTAAAAGTCGGAAAGGAACCCCCTATGGATTATGCGAAAGAATCACTGAAGAAGCACTATGAATGGCAAGGGAAGATCGAGGTCGTATCCCGCGCATCTGTCGACAGCAAGGATGCCCTGTCTCTGGCATATACGCCAGGTGTTGCCCAGCCTTGCCTGGAGATTCAGAAAGATGTGAACAAGAGTTATGAACTTACCCGCCGGTGGAATACCGTGGCGGTTGTCACCGACGGCTCGGCTGTACTGGGACTTGGCAATATCGGCCCGGAAGCCGGCATGCCTGTCATGGAAGGAAAATGTGTCTTATTCAAAGAATTCGGCGATGTAGATGCCTTCCCTCTCTGCATCCGTTCCAGGGATGTGGATGAGATCGTTAATACGGTGGCACTGTTGGCAGGCTCTTTCGGAGGAGTGAATCTGGAGGATATCTCTGCCCCCAGATGTTTTGAGATCGAAAAACGATTAAAGGAAAGATGCGATATCCCGATCTTCCATGATGATCAGCATGGGACTGCGGTGATTACCTTAGCCGGCTTGACCAATGCCTTAAAGATCGTCGGAAAGAAGATCGACGAGGTCAAAGTTGTAATGAACGGTGCCGGAGCTGCCTCCATCGCCATCAGTAAACTGCTCTTAAGTGCCGGTGTGAAACACCTCACCCTCTGTGATACCAGAGGTGCCATCTATGAGGGCAGAAAAGAGAGAATGAATGCTGTCAAAGAGGAGATGGCGAAAGTGACCAACCGGGAGAAAACAGAAGGAAGTCTGGCGGATGTTCTGGCCGGTGCCGATGTATTCATCGGTGTTTCCGCCCCTAATTCCGTAACGACAGAGATGGTTAAGACCATGAATTCTGATCCGATCATCTTCGCCTGTGCCAATCCTGATCCGGAGATCTTTCCTGAGGATGCAAAAGCAGGCGGTGCAGCAGTGATCGCCACCGGACGGAGCGATTACCCGAATCAGATCAATAACGTACTGGCCTTCCCGGGTATTTTCCGTGGAACTCTGGACTGCAGGGCCAGCGATATCAATGATGCCATGAAAGTGGCAGCGGCCCATGCTTTGGCCAACCTCATTTCCGAAGAGGAATTATCTGCAGATTATATCATCCCTGCCGCTTTTGACCCCCGAGTCAAGGATGCGGTGGCAGAGGCAGTGAAGAAAGCCGCGCGGGAATCCGGCGTAGCAAGAATCTGACTAAAAAAGGAGTTTTCAGCATGAAAAAGAAGACAATCTTAACTTTGTGGCTTGCTGTCATGGTTATGTGCAATCTGTCTTTCGTTGCATATGCTGCGGAAGAACCAAAGACAGGAACCGTCGAAGAAAAGATAGATCCAGGCATAAAGACACCGGGTTTTACCACCGTATCCCGAAAAGGGAAGGGTAAGACTACCGTCTCCTGGAGCAAAATACCAAAGGTTTCGGGATATGAGATCCAGTATTCCACCAGGAAGGACTTCTCCGATGCCAAGAGTGTATATGCCAGGAAGGGATCTGCAAAAAGCAAAAGAATCTCGGGACTTTCCACCCAAAAAGATACTTATCTGCGTATGCGGGCTTATAGAAAGGTATCCGGAGAGAAATACTATTCAAAATGGAGTGCCAATGCCAGGCTGATTGTCTGGAAGTCTTCCTGGGAATATGCAGGATATTCCAGGATTCATTCTGATCCGGTTACTCTCTACGAGTCATCTGCATCCAAGAAGAAACTGAAGAAGATCACCGTTGCAGTGAATGCAGGACATGGATGCAGAGGCGGTGAATCCAAGAAGACCCTCTGCCATCCCAACGGTACCCCCAAGGTGACCGGCGGAAGTACTGCGGCAGGTTCCAAATATGCGACTTCCATCAACAGCGGAACCACGATCCATGGCAGCAGTGAGGCTTCCGTCAATCTCAGGGTGGCCAAAAAGCTGAAAGAGAAACTCCTGGCTAAAGGATATAATGTTCTCATGATCCGACAGGATTCCAACACGCAGCTTGACAATATCGCCAGAACTGTGATGGCGAACAAGAATGCCAACTGCCATGTGGCGATTCATTTTGACTCTACCAGCAGCAATAAAGGGGCTTTTGCCATCAGTGTGCCTAACGCCGGCTCCTACCGCAACATGCAGCCGGTGAAATCTCATTGGAGACAGCACAATGCACTGGGATCTGACCTGGTAAGGGGCTTAAGATCCGCAGGAGTTAAAATCTTCGGCTCAGGATCCATGGCCATCGATCTGACCCAGACTTCCTATTCCACGGTACCGTCGGTGGATATCGAGG
>CAMNGO010000011.1 GCA_946538445.1 uncultured Lachnospiraceae bacterium | reverse complement strand
CTGGGAAAAACTGTATTATAAATTCTATGATTATAATTGACTCTGGGTGTGGTTATGGTATACTTAAAATATACTTTTTAGTTGGGGGACATGAGAATAGGGGGAGCAGGTTTATGCAGAGTACAGGAATAGTGAGAAAACTGGATTCCTTAGGGAGAATTACCTTACCCATGGAGTTGCGTAAGAGCTTTGAGATCGGAGAGAGAGAACCTCTGGAGATTTTCACAGAGGGAGATATGATCATTATAAAGAAGTACAATCCCAGTGATGTTTTCACAGGTTCATGTGACGACCTTGTTGAGTATAAGGGAAAAAAGGTTTCGAAAGATTCCATCCGTGAACTTGCCAGGATTGCCGGATTCGAGATCAAATGATAGATAAATCATAGAAGAAAGAGCATGATGGAAGGAGAGATCAGAGATGATTTCTTCTTCCTGTTTCTTTGTGAAGGATTTGATGGAGAAGAGGATGTAGTTTATGAATATATCAGTTTATTATTCCAGTATTACCGGAAACACCAGAAAGCTGGCTGCCTATGTATCCGAAGAGTTAAGACTGGCAGGGTATGATGTAAAACTGCTGGAGTCTTCGGATACGGTAAAAAAAAGAAATATATGTGAACAAGAATCGGATATCACCATCCTGGCATTCTGGTGCCGGCGCTCCAGCCTGGATGATCTCAGCATAGAGCTGCTCTCCCGTTGGACCGGAAGAAAAATCATCGGAATCGGTACCATCGGAGGCAATGTGAAAGGGTCCTACGGAGAACGGGTCAGAGAGAATGTGATAAAAGAAATCGAACAAGAAAATGTCTGTCTCGGAGTAGGAATCTGCCAGGGATCCGTGGATCTGAGACGGATCGAGAGGAGAAGGCATCTTCCGAAAGAGAGCAAACATTACGTCTCCCCGGAGAAATACCGGAGAGTCCTGGGGACCCAGGGACATCCGGATCAGGAAGATCTGGACGGCATCCTTTCCTTTGTCCTGAAGATTCTACGGGATTTACATACCTGCTAAAAACAGGTATACTGTAGATGAGTTCTAAAGATTGTAAGACGATGAACACATGAAGAAAGGAAAGATATCATGTTTGAGAAGATAGAGAGAAAGCTGGTAAATGGTTTGATCTTTCTTGACCTGTTCAAGATGAAAACCAAGATTCCCAAAGACTTTACCCAGGTCATGAAGATCCAGGACAGGCGGGTCAGGAAACTGGTGAAAAAAGCATATAAAGTTCCCTTCTACAGGGAGAGATTTGATAAGGCAGGGGTAAAACCTTCCGATATCAGAACCGGAGATGACCTGTCCAAACTGCCCCTTCTCACCAAGGATGAGCTTCGTGCCTGGATGAACGAAGAGGCAAAGGACCCCAAATATGAATACTGGTACCACGATACCACCAGTGGGTCATCAGGGGTACCCCTGATGCTCCTGGTGTCTCCCAAAGAGAAGGCTTATAACATGGCCAACTGGTTCCGTGTTATGATGGTTGCCGGATACAACCCCTTTATCGGCAAAACCATGAGTCGCAAAAGCGCCCATTCTATCTCCGGTGGGAAAGATACCTTCCTGCAGAGATTCGGGATATTACGCCGCGGTTTTGTAGACCAGTATGCCCCGGAACCGGAGATTGTTAAGCAGATCAATGCATACAAACCGGACTTCCTCTACATGAATAAGAGCGAGTTTATGCGGATCTGTCTTTACTGCAAGCAGAACAATGTAAAACTGAAAAAACCAAAATTCTACTGCCCCACCGGGGAGAAGATTGACGATACCGCCAGAAAACTATTCCGTGAGATCCTGGGTCCCGGCATCATCGATTCCTATGGGACCGCCGAGACGGGAGCTGCCATGGTCCGCCTTTTCAACAGTAAAGAGTATGTGGTCCATAATGATTCCTTCGTGGTAAATATCTATGATGAGAATAATCAGCCGGCCTCGGAAGGAAATATCGTGGTGACCCCGCTTTATAAGACAGATCTTCCTCTGATCAATTATGCCATCGGCGACAGGGGAACCTGTGAGATCCGGGATGGGGTGCGTTTCGTCACCAGTGTCCAGGGCAGGATGAATGATTTCTTCCGCTATGAGACCGGGGAAGTGACCACATTTTTTGAGATCGCTCCCATCATCGCCCACTGCGAAGATATCTTCCAGATCCGCTTTATTCAGAAATCTTATGACAAGATTCACATTCAGTGTGTACAGAATAAGGAGATCTCCAAACTGACGGAGAAAGAAGTGGAAGAGATGCTGACGGAGAAACTGAATGCCAAATTCAAACATCCCTTCGAGATCGAGTACGAATGGATGGATTCCATTCCTCCGGATAAAAACGGAAAGCTGAGGATGATCGTATGCGAGGTGAAATAGACAAGATACCGGATTCCATCGTGGAACAGGCGAAGAAAAACAAGTCCTCCAGGAACGAATCCCTGAATAAGATGGCCTTTACTTCCGGATTTTTCTACATTTTAGCTCAGTTCTGCGTACGCGGACTGACCTTTGTGGTTACCCCCTTTTACAGCCGTATGCTATCCAAGGCCCAATATGGGGATATCCGTGTCTATGAGTCCTGGCTGCTGATTGCCTACACGGTAATGTCTCTCTGCCTCTGGCGCAGCGAGGATGTGGCGAAATATGATTTCAGGGATAAATTTAATGAGTATACTTCATCTGTCCACACTCTGTCCTATCTGGCCATTGCGGGATTCTTCGGACTGGCGCTCATCTTTAAAGAGCCATTCCAGAAGTTTACATCCATGGATGATCTCATGTTTTACATGTGTTTCCTCTATGTGTTTACCTACACCAGCATGCTTTATCTCCAGAGAAGAGATAAACAGATGCTTCGATATAAGTTCAGCACCATGGCAACCCTGCTCACCATTGTTCCGGGAACAGCCTTGTCCTTATGGCTGATCTATCAGGGAAGGCAGATGGGATTGCTGGATACTCTGGTTCATCGCAGAATCATCGGTTACTATGTTCCCCAGATCATTGGCGGGGCGATCGTGGCAGTGGTTCTGTGTGTGCAGGGGAAGAAATTCGTCAATCTGACTTACTGGAAATACGGGCTGAAATACAGTCTGCCTCTGATTCCGGAAGCTCTTTCCATCCAGATCATGAACCAGTCGGACAAGATCATGATCCAGAAGTTGATCGGATCAGATCCCACGGGTGTTTTTTCCCTGGCGACTACGATATCCTTTATTATCTGGATCCTGGAAGATTCCGTCTGGAATGCCTGGATTCCATGGCTTTATGAGAAAATCTCAAGAGATGAGACGGAGGATATCGCCAAACCCTGGACCACTGTTATGCATATCTTCGGACTGATTTCCTGGGCATTGGTGGTCCTTGCTCCGGAAGAGATCCTGATACTGGGAGGAAAGAAATACTATGCGGCTATCTACCTGATCGCCCCCATGGTATCCGGAACCTTATTCCGTTTCTTCAGTTACAGTTACTCAGCGGTGGAAAACTACTACAAAAAGACCAAATATGTGGCTGCCGGAACCATCGGCACCATGTTCTTAAATGTGATCCTTAACTATGTCTGTATTATCAAATTCGGCTATATGGCTGCCGCCTACACGACAGCAGCCAGCTATGTGGTTCTCCTGATCGTCCAGGGGATCCTGGAGCGGAAAGTGACAGGCCAGGTGATCGTTCCTCTCCACAAGACGGTTCTGATCGCCCTTATGTACGGAACTATCAACGTGGCAACGATCTCCATGTATGCTCTGCCTTGGTTTGTACGCTGGGGCATCCTTGCAGCAGTTATGCTGGGTGCCGTCATCGTTTTACGAAATCAGTTCCTGGCAGTCTATAAAATGATAAGAAAGAAATAGGGACTGAGGCCGTTTTATTGCAATAAGAATATAAATAAAGGGCATGCAACTGCATGCCCTTTTATATCTGATCGCTTATTTTTTTACTCTACTACGATCTCCACCTGGTCCATAGCCTTGAAGAGCACGTCCTGGGCCTCTTCCAAGGTGCTTCCTCTGGTTATGATATGACCGATGCGGTGAGGACCTACCCGGAAGGCGTGTACTTCGTCACCCGGCTGATAGTCAAACTGGACTTCGTAGATCCGATCATCCGGATCATTATGGTCGGTCTCTGAGATGATCTTGCCATCCTTGTCACTCATAAGGAGATGACTGGCGTTGGGAACGGCATGACTGGTCAGATCGAATTCCGGATCTTCCCCCAGTGCAACCTTAAGGATCTTCTCATAATAATCAAATCCATAGTAGATGGATACCAGCTCTGCCAGACAGGTGGCTCCACATCTGCCTCCCAACTCCAGAACATAGGTCTTGCCGTCTTTCAGGATAAAGTCGGCATTGATGGCACAATTGTCAAGGCCCATGGCCTTTACAGCGCCCCGAAGCTGAAGCTTGGCATCCTCGATCACATCTTCGGAAAGCTGATATGGGGCGAAGTGACCGATGGGCACTCCGGTGTCCCCATGGAAGACATAGTCCCCGTGAGGAAGGATGAAGGATACCTCTCCCTGATATACGAAGGCCTGGGCTCCGAATTCTTCCCCTTCGACAAACTCCTCGATCAGGAAATAGTCTTTCCTGGTGTTCTCTTTCACATATGCCATGGAGGAATCAAATGTATCATAAGAGTCCACACGGATGATTCCTCGGCTGCCGGAAGAATCCACGGATTTGAAGATCAGCGGGAATTCCAGACCCTCTATGGTTTTCCGGATGTCCGGGTCATCGAAGGAGACCTGGCGGAAACGGGCAGTACGCACACCGTATTCCTCATATTTTTTCTTCATCAGCATCTTGTTGTTGGCGATGATGGCAGCATCCCGGCTGATACCACATAAGCTCATGGCATCACATACATTTCCGATGGACTGTACACAGACGTCCGTTCCGGTGGTGACGATGCCGTCAATCTGCTCCTCTCTGGCGATCTTCAGCATCATATCCTCATCTACGGTATTCTCATAATAAACCTTATCTGCCAGGGCAAATCCCGGATAGTTCCCGGGTATACTGACAGCTATGGTATACAGTCCCATCTTCTTTGCGGTTTTAATCAACGGCACCTGGTAGATTCCGGCACCCAGTATCATTATCTTCTTCATCTTTTTTCTCCCTTTCCTTATTCTTTTCCTGTTGGTAGATCTCCCTTATGACAAACTGTGGTTGCCGGTTCATACCCAGGAACATTCTTCCCAGATATTCACCGATAAGCCCCAGGAAGAGGAGGATGATTCCGGTGGAAAAGCAGATGGCCACCATGGTGGAAGGCCAGCCCATTTGCATAGTCGGGACCATTAACTTCCGGATCACGATTCCGATGGCCCCCAGGATACTCAGGAAAGAGAAGAGATATCCCGCATAAGTAGCCATACGGAGTGGAACTACGGAATAGCCCATGATGTTGGACCAAAGCTGGACTAATTTCTTAAAGGTATATCCGGACTGCCCCACCTCCCTCTCGTAATGTTTGATGGGGATACAGCTGATGTTTCGTGTTGTTCTAAGGAACAGTCCCTGCATATGAGTGTAAGGGCTCTGATACTGCACCACATAGTCACGAACAAACCTGCGGATGATCCAGTAGCTGGAGGTTTTCATATCTTTTGGTTTTCCGATGAGGATGCGGACTGTCTCATAATTCACAAAACTTCCGAAATTGCGGAAAGGAGAATGCTTCTTCTGGGGGTAATATCCATAAACGATATCATAACCTTTCTCAATCTCCTCCAGAAGATAACACAACTGGGAGGGATGGGTCTGCATATCATCATCCATACCGATGCAGTAGTCGCCCTCTGCCTGATTCAGGCCGGCCATGATCGCATTATGCTGGCCGCTGTTTTTCGCAAGGGAAACTGCTTTAACGAAAGGATAGTCATCCGCCAGCCCCTTGATTGCCTCCAGGGTGGCCCCATCGTCCGGGGAATAATCGTCCACCAGAATGAATTCATAGTCATGTCTCCCCAGGCGGTCCAGTTCCTGACTGGTCATCTCCACCATCTTCCGGATGGTCCGGGAAGACTTATAACAAGGGATTACGATAGAGTATAACAAAACAAATCCTCCTATGATTTATCTTTGCGTTAATAGGGGCTGTTGCCTCAAAAGCAGCAGCCCTTTGATGTAGTATATATGATCTGTCAGCGATAGAATTCTTTGATCTTCTCGCACACTTTCAGAGTCTTTTCCGGTTCCAGACCATAGTAAAGCGGAAGGCGGGTCAACCGTTCGCTCTCTTTGGTCGTATAGACATCTTCCCCGTGGAAACGTCCGTATCTGATTCCTGCAGGAGCTCCGTGGAGAGGAATATAATGGAATACCGAAGAGATTTCATTTTCCTTAAGAAAACGGATCAGGGCAGAGCGCTCCTCGAGATCCTTTGTCTTCACATAGAACATATGCGCATTGTGCACACATTCCTCCGGTATAATGGGCAGAGTGATCTTTCCTGCTTCCTGGAGTGGAAGAAGGTTTTCATAATAGAGATTCCAGGTGGCCATACGGTTATCGTAGATCTCCTGGGCTTTCTCAAGCTGTGCCCACAGATAAGCTGCATTCATGTCACTGGGCAGGTAGGAGGAACCGGCCTCCACCCAGGTATATTTATCAATCTGTCCCCGGAAGAACTTACTGCGGTTGGTACCTTTTTCCCGTATGATCTCGGCAAGCTCGATATCTTCCGGATTCCGGATGAGAAGAGCACCTCCTTCACCCATACTGTAATTCTTGGTCTCATGAAAACTGAAACAGCCAAAATCGCCGATAGAACCGAGAGCTCGTCCCTTATAGAAGGACATAACACCCTGAGCGGCATCTTCAACTACTTTTAAATGATGACGGGCTGCGATATCCATGATGGTATCCATCTCACAAGATACCCCTGCGTAATGTACCGGGACGATTGCCACAGTCTTGTCCGTGATGGCATCTTCAATCAGAGTTTCATCTATATTCATGGTATCGGGACGGATATCCACAAAGACTGCGGTAGCCCCGCGAAGAACGAAGGCATCTGCAGTGGACACAAATGTGTAGGATGGCATGATTACCTCGTCTCCGGGCTTGATATCACAGAGGAGGGCCGCCATCTCCGTGGCATGGGTACAGGAGGTTGTGAGCAGGGCTCCGGCTGCCCCTGTGTGTTCCATGATCCAGGAATTACATAATTTGGTGAACTCACCATCTCCGCTGATCTTATGATTCCGGATTGCTTTTGCTATGTATTCGGTTTCTTTTCCTGTGAAGGGCGGAATATTAAATTTGATCATAACGTAACCTTCTTTTCGATAATCTTGCGCCTGTAATATTATTTTTGTAACTATCTTATAATTATAGCAAAGAAAAAGAAAAAAGTATATATAATTATCAAACTATTAACATAGTGTTAAATTAGGCAATGCAGAGTTGAAGTTGGTCAAAAAAAGTGTTATGATATCAAATAGCTAATTTTATCTTGGTTTATTATGGGATATTGGGTGTATTATTAAATGAATGGGATAAAATGAGCGAGATAAGGGGAAAGGAGAGAAGAATGAAAAGTAGAAAAATGAAACTGTGGCTGCTGCTTCCGCTTCTGGCTCTATGTATGATACTCAGCGGCAGAACAACCCATGCGGCCTCCTATCGTCAGATTGCTTTTGTGAATTCCTCAGATAAGGCTTTACTCCTGAAGTTCAAAGAGTTCTGCCCTGCGGGTTATACATGGAAAGTGATGAAGGATAACGCACAGGCAGCCATCCTCTCAGGCAGCGAAGCCGGTGGAACGGTGGGAAATGACAGGATGTTCAAGATCCCTCTGGGTTCCAGATATGCTGTCAAGACCAGATATACTCTTGTGGTGACTGGCAAGGATAACAGGCAGAGTATCACAGTTAGATACTATACAGGCGGTGCTCTGACAGGGACAGCTGTCTCCACCACAAGCAAAGATGCCCTGAAAGGGAACATCACCCTTAGCAAAGGATTTAAGGGTAGTGGAGTGGAATTCCTTGTCTTCAAGGGTGAGAATTCCACGGACCTGATCAGTTCTGCCAATTTCGCAAAAACCAAGGTGGCCGGCAATACCATCTCCATGGCAGCCAGTATACCCGGTACAGCTTTGGGAAACGGTGAGTACAAAACCTATGTTATACTCAGCTATTCCATGGATGGAGCGATCTATTATGGTCAGGGAAGGGCTACGGTCCATAAGTTTATCAAAAAACAGAAAAAAGTAGGCGGTGTAAGGGTATCGACCGCCGACAGCAGGATCAAGATAACCTGGAATGCTGCCCCGAACGCATCCTACTATAAGGTCTTCCGGAGCCACAGCAAAGCCGGCTCCTACAAATGTATCGCTTCCAAAGTGATAGGAACCTCTTACACGACAGGGATTCTGAAGGGCGGAAGGAATTATTATTATCAGATCATGGCGGTGGGCCAGGCCGGCTCCAAGAAGGTATCAGGGCCGAAATCCAAACCAAAGGGAATCTTTCTGGGAATCGTTCCGGGTAAAGTTCCCAATATCAGATTTGGTTATAATATGAACGAAGAACTGATCGTGAAATGGAACCGGACCGTGAATGCCACCGGATTCTTAGTGTATTATAAGAAAGCCGGCACCAAGGTATATCAGAAACTCGGATCCACGAAAAAGAGAACTTATTCTCTGGAGTCGCTTGATCCCAATTCCACTTACAGGATCAAAGTGCTGGCCTATCGCAAGGACGGAGGAAGAAAGATTCTGGCGGATTCTTCTTCCAGGGTTCTTAAGATCAAGCCGAATGCTTTCAAGCAGAAATATCATGATATTCTCCTGGCAAATGGTGTGAGACCTATTGAACATATCAATGGCAAGAGCATCTATACCACCAGGAAATATTCCAATGAAAGGAAGCTTGCATTTGTAAATGTAAATGGATATTCCAGCACCACAGAGTACCTCATCTGGATCAGCCACTATACCCAGCAGGTAACCATCTTTAAAGGTTCCAAAGGGAACTGGAAGATTATCAGAGCCTGCCCATGTTCCTCCGGAAAGGCAAGCACGCCTTCTCCCAAAGGAGTGTTTAAGGTAACTTACAAGGAAACCGGATGGTACTACGTCAATACCAAGGAACTCTATGTAACACACTGGTGTGGGCGGAATTCATTCCATACCAGACCTCTCTACAACGATGGCTCCGTATGTTCACCGGAGATGGGAAAACCGGCCTCCCATGGCTGTGCCCGTCTGCCTGACAGCGATGCCTACTACATCTATAAGAACATTCCGATTGGAACCACAGTGGTATCTTACTGATACCCATGTAATCAAAAACCGGCAGGTGACCTGCCGGTTTTTTCTATTATTTGCTCTTTTTCTTCCTTATCAGATTAAAGACAATGATCAGAAGGAAGGCAGCTATGCCCGCTCCGGTAATGAGGAAGGCGTAACGTATGCCTGGGAGCTGATAGCGAAGTTCAATCTGGTGTTTCCCGGGTCTTAAGTTCAGTCCCATATACTGATAATTGATACGCTGTATAGGTGTTTTCTCTCCGTCCACATAGGCGGTCCAGCCTGCCTGGTAGGGGAGGCTGATACAGAGCATCTTATCGGTGTCCAAAGTGATATCTCCGGATACCCGGTTTGTGTCTGCCTTAACATTTTTCAGTGTATTCTTTTTCAGGGATGCCGCCTGAGCCGGGTACTGGTCCATAGGCTGGACGTAGATGGCGATATCGTCATATCGCAGCATGCCTGCGGCGGTGAATTCCAGTTTGCAGGAGTCGATAGGCTCCTGGTGATAGCCCAGATGGAAGAGGAATTCCTTCTGTCCGGTGGAGTAGGAATCGATGCGGAACTTATAAATATAAGCGGTTCCTTCTGCCTTGACATTGGTCTTCAGGAAGTGCTCTTTGGCATCTTTTTCATGGTAGATATCCCCCGTGAATCCCAGGTAGGTCTCGGCGTTCTTCTCCCCCTTGAAATGGAAGGTGATGGACCCGCCTTCTTCCACGTTGAGTATCCCTTCTTTTTCATCCACAGTGACACCTTCCAGATCCATATCCAGGATCTCAATCTCGTGGGCTGACAGCTTCAGCTTCTTTGTGGAATCCAGGTTGCTGTTATCTACATTGGCGTCCTGATTGACGATAGCAGTCATCATGGTCAGGTCCTGTTTTTCCACTGCAGAATATTTTGCGGCCTCCTCCGGGGAAAGGATGTTGTCATAGGTATAACCCAGGGGAAGAGCATATTCATTTTCATATATGTATTTGGAGGCTTTCTTTCCCTTTTTCTCATAAACCTGACGATAACCGTAAGGGATACAAACCTTCTTCTTGGAATCTGTCGCCAGGTATTTCACACTGGCAAGTTCATTCAATACGGTGCGGGCATTGTAACTGTAGATACTCACGATATTCCAGTCGCAGTTACCCATGGCACTGTTGTAATCCACGATACCGCTGCCCAGAGTGCTGGTGAAGGTGGAGATATCATTGTAACCCAGCAACAGGCTGCTGGAACGCTCATTTCCTGCGGTCTTCAGATTGGTGGCCCGGTAGAATTCCTGGTCTTCTCCCGCCACTTCCTTCAGATGCCTCAGAGCGCTGGAAGTCATCTTCCTCCGGGAAGTGCCGGATTCCACATAGGTTCCCAGATGGGTCCCGGTATCAGAACCGGCGGTGATAAACATGTTGGCGTTGAACAGGATGGTCAGCAAAGTCACACCCAGCAGGATATATTTTTTCTGTGCTATGGAGGCAGACGGCTGCCTCTGATTGATCAGATACAAGACGATCAAAGTAGCTGTCAGCAGACCGAAGGCCCCGAAGACTTTATCGGTGTGATATTTGGTGGAGAAATACACGATTCCTCCGTAAAGGAAAGTGAGTCCCGTCATGACTTTCAGCTCTGTTACAGTCAGTTTGGTCATCTTCTCCAATACGATGGCAAGGATAAATGCAATCAGACATGCATAGATGTAACACCAACGGTTGTTCACGCTGGAGAAACCGCTGAAGATAAACCCACAGGCCGGGAAGATGCAGAACAGGGTGAAGATCCAGAAAAGGAATCTCAGTTCTTTCCTCGCCTTGCGGGAAAACAGCAGGACGATGGCCAGTAAAGCAACGGGAGCAAAACCCAGTTTCAGCCACATGCCGGGGGTAAAGGAATCCGATATAAAGGAGATAAAAGAATCGGAGATCCATTCCGGCCGATAGAACAGGGGAGTGGTGGACAGAAAACTGTCCAGACTGCCACCCTCCGTACGGCTTGAGCCCATGTAGCTGGCGAAGGAAGTGAAGATCGAGATGATCCCGATGCTGGCTCCCAGTATATAACTTCCTACGATGATAAGTCCCCTGGTGAAGAAGGTGACAAAATTACGGTATTCATCGGTACACAGGATCCGCAACACAAAATAGATCCCTATGGCGATGGTGTTCATCCAGAGGAAATAGTAAGAACACAGTAGCGACAAGGCGACAAGGACGGTCATCAGGTACCATTTTTTATCCCGGATCAACCTCTCCATGGCTATCACCAGCAAGGGAAGAAGGATCAGCGGGGTGAGAAACTGGCCGTGTTTCGTTCCGGCATAGATGGCATACCCTGAGAATGCATAGACCATACTTGAAGTATACGCCGCATAATGACTTCCGCCGAAGAAGAGAACCAGGGCGGAGAAGCTAAGACCTGCCAGAAAATAACGCAGGATGATCATGGCGCTGTATACCGTTTCCACCTGTGACGGGTGGAAAAGAAGGTAAAGCCAGTAGATGGGATCATAACTGATGGCTATGGTCGATCCCAGACCGCTTGAGAAATCATATTGTTCAAAGTTCATGTTCCCGTGCAGGACGTCTTTCAGGACTCCCGGGATGGTCTCCATAAAGCGGTAGATTTTCGGGACATACTGACCCAAACCGTCCACAGACCAGATCAATGTACGATGCTCCCTTATATAAGGAACAAAGATAAAGAGGGCGAGGACAGCAAAGATGAACGTGTAGCCCAGAAGATAAAAAATTCCGCGCCAGATCTTCTTCTTTTGCTTTTCTTCATAGAAGAAGGAGAGTTTCTTCTTTCCGGCCTGGAAGAGAATAAACAATCTCTCCTCAATTGCTCCATAGAATCCCTGGATCATGTAGCAGAAGAAGACGCCGATCCAGGCAAGAAAGCTTCCTACGATGGTCAGGGCGGGCTCTTTGAGGTGGAGCAGGATCATGACCCCGGCAAACAATAATAAGAGGATACTCATTATCATTATTTTCTTCTCATAGAAGGGGAATTCCTCCTCTGCTGCAAGGCTTGCTCCGAAGAAGATAAAGAACAGGTAGGGGAAGATGGGGACTGCTCCCACGATATCCGCCCCGGTAAATATACCGACAGCCCCGTAACCGATCAGGCCTTCCGGTATGTAGGTACACAGGAATCCTGCGACACAGATCACTGGCAGAAGCCATTTTTTCCTCGGATGATTCATGATCGGTCTCCACAGGAAGGCGGCCATGACATAGAGGATGGCCAGGGAGATAAAAATGGCTGCCAGATTCGGAATACGGATCAGGGCCAGCAGATCTTTGATCGTTGGCAGGGGGTCTCTCCTGTCCAGGAGAAATTCCTTCAGGAAGCCGATGATATAGAAATGCATCAACCAGTGAAATGCCTTTTTCAGAAGACTTCCCTGGAAATCTTTCAGATCAGGATATTGCTGATTCAACGTGCCGATCTCATAGCCGGCGGCAAACAGCATGCCGGGGATATAAGTGTATCTGGCGATGATGACCAGATATCTCAGGATGGAGATATGGGTCAGTTTAAATAGAAATGTACTACAAAAGAATAACAGATAGAACAGAATGTATAATTCTCTTGTAAAAATGTCTTTGCGTTTCAATGGGATTTCCTCCTTCTTATGAGAACCATCCATGGGCCTGACAGGTTCTGTAGATGCCGTCATCTATGTTTTCCGGTGCAATGTAATCCGCTTTTTCTTTTAGCTCCCGGCAGCCATTACCCATGGCAACCCGATAAAAGGCGGGATCAAACATACTGAGATCATTGTAATCATCTCCGAAAACCACCGCGTCTTCCGGTTTTCCTCCGACCAGTTCCAGCATCCTTAGGATGCCTCCTTTTTTGTCGTCCGGCTGAAACATCAGATACTCCGGTTCGAATCGCAGGCTGCCCATTGTATGGCGCAATGTGAGCCTGCCTTCTTCCTGCAAGGGAATGGAGATATATAATTTGTAGATGGCGTCATAATCTGCCGGATCATAGTTGCTGTTAATGATGTAAGTGGTGGGTTCCTTGCGGATGCCCACCTGGTCATAGAAAGCGAAACTGTTGGCGTAGACCTTATCGGAATCATCCATGGCAACCAGAACTCCATAACCCAGGGAGATCGCCTCCCGGTAGATTGCCAGACATTTCTCATAGTCCAGAGGCCGGTTCTCCACACATTTGCCGTCGATTACGATACCATGTCCACCGTTACATACCATGTGGTCTATCTCGCTGTCGGCACGGAACTTCTCCGCTTTATATCGCGCCCTGCCTGTGGCAATGGAAACAAAGTGACCTGCCGCTTTGAGTTTCCGGACCGCCTCCCTGGCTGAAGGGACCATAACGCCTGTCTCCCGCACAGTGAGGGTTCCGTCGATATCAAAAAAGAAGTACTTTCTATCCATAAAAAATCCTCCTTAAAAGTTGTGCTTCAATAAGGCAAATACATGATAGATATTTTAACCTTAATAAAGTATTATAACACACTTTTAAAGAGGAATGGAATGATAACATGGAATATTAGGGTAAGTTGTCAATTGGAAGCGGCCCCGGGATTCTCTATAAGACCGGCAGCGATCAATCGCTTTCTGATGACCGGACCGATGAGAAGAACCAGGATTATCTTGACCAGGTCCCCGGGGATGTAGGGGATAACACCCATGGCCAATCCCTGGGCCAAAGTAAGGTTGGCCTGGTAACATAGCCATAAAGTTCCAAACAGATAGCATACTCCCGTGCCGAGGACCATCCCTAAGGCATGGAATGCGGGATGGGAGAACTTTTCAAAAAAGAAGCCGGAGATCAGGGCCAGGAAGAGATAGCCGATCAGGTATCCGCCGGTAGGTCCGGCAAGCTTGGCGATCCCACCGCTGAAATTGGAAAAAACCGGAAGCCCGGCCATACCGATGAGCAGATAAATTCCTACACTGAAGCATCCTGCTTTCCACCCCAGGATGCAGGAGGCAAAGCACACAGCCATGGTCCCCAGGCTGAGGGGAACGGGACTTACGGGGATATTGATGGAAAAGGGGCTCAGGACGCAGATGACGGCAGCCATCAAAGCAATCAAGGCCATCCGGTAGGTTGTCAGGTATCTTTCTTTTTTCATATTTATAGTCTCTCCTTATGCTTGCTTTCCCAGGAAATCCGTCCCGCCTGTCCGGTCTCCCGGCAGTGGACTTAAACAAAAGAATATGGTATGATGTTCCTTGGGTCAAATGGATTATACTGAAGAAAAAGATAATTGTCAACCTGATTTTGGATGACGAGGTTGACAATTAAAAAGCGGGAGGGAAGATAGATGGAAAAATTAACCAGATTTACGAAAGAAGAGCTTGCCTGTCCCAAATGCGGAAAGGTACATCTTTGTGACAGATATTCAGTGATCAATGTCACAGAGAAACCGGAATTAAAAGAGAAAGTATTATTGAATAAACTCTTTGTGTTCCACTGTGAAGCATGTGGATTTACCGCACCCCTTACTTATGAGAGTGTGTATGTGGACACAAAGAAGAAGATGATCTTGTATCTGACACCTGAGATGACGGAGAATACAAGGAAGTCCATCGACCGGTGGGAGAAGGTGGATGCCGGCCACAAGAGAATAGTTACCAACCTGAATGATCTGAAAGAAAAGATTCTCATCGCTGACAATCTGCTGGATGACCGTATCGTGGAGTTCATGAAAATTGAGCATCTGAAGCAGCTGGAGAAGGAGATGAAGGATGACAATCTCCTGAATATTCTCTTTGATTATAAGGGAACCCAGTATTATTTCATGGTATTTTTTGAGAAGAAGGGAATCGGAAGGATCCCTGTGAGTCCCGAGTATTACCGTGATGTGGAGCACAGATACAGCGGAAAGATCGGCAGCAGGAACAACGGTAAATTCCAGGAGATTGATATGAAATGGGCCGGAGATATCATGTTCGAAAGAAATTAATATTCTTCTTGCACTGCCGGATTTTCTGTGGTATAATGTGAAAGCTGTTTGAAACAAAGTAATATATTGATTAGATTAACATCATCTTATATAGATGAATTTTTCGGTAGAGAGGTGAAAAAGATGCGTGAAGGAATCCATCCAAAGTATTATCAGGCAAAGGTTGTCTGCAACTGTGGCAACGAGTTCGTAGTGGGATCCACAAAGTCAGATATCCACGTGGAAATCTGTTCCAAATGTCATTCATTCTACACAGGTACACAGAAAGCTGCAAAGGCTCGTGGACGTATTGATAAGTTCAACCGTAAGTATGGTATGACTCAGAAATAATAACCGGCAGGTTTCATCAAGCGACGGAATCTATGTCACATCAATCTCGCTGTGACATGGATTTCGTCGTTTTGCTTTTTTATCAACAAAGGAGGATCCATTTGAAAAGAACTACCATCGGCGGACAGGCGGTCATGGAAGGTGTAATGATGAAGAATGAAGATCAGTATGCCGTAGCCGTCAGGAAACCAAATCATGAAATTGAAGTGAAAAAAGACTCTTATCAGTCTGTGATAAAGAGATATCCGATCCTGAACCTGCCCATCGTCCGGGGGGTATGTGCCTTCGGAGAGTCCATGTATATCGGGATGAAAACCCTGATGTTCTCCTCGGAATTTGTCCTGGATGAGGAAGAAGCAGAGCCGGATCGTCTGGAGGCTTTTACCAAGAAGGTATTCGGAGAGAAGAGCGACAGTGTCTTTATGGGAATCACCCTGGTTATCTCCATCCTGATGGCAGTGGCCATCTTTATGCTTCTCCCCTTCTTTCTGTCGGAATTATTAAAGAAGGTAATCCAGTCTTGCACCATCCGAACCCTGATCGAGGGATTGATCCGTGTGTCGATTTTCCTTCTGTATGTGGTGGCGATCTCAAGGATGGAGGACATACGAAGGGTATTTATGTACCACGGTGCAGAACATAAAACCATCAACTGTCTGGAAAGCGGGGAACCGCTGACTCCGGAGAACGTAAAGAAACATTCCCGCCTTCACAAAAGATGCGGTACCAGTTTTCTGCTGATCGTTATGATCATCAGTATCCTGGTCTTTATGTTCATCCGTGTGGATACTCTGTGGCTCCGCTTTATCTGCAGGCTCCTGCTGATTCCGGTGGTGGCCGGAATCTCTTTCGAGTTCATTCGTCTTGCAGGAAGAAGCGATAACAAAGTGATTTCAGCCCTGAGCAGACCCGGACTTTGTCTCCAGTATCTGACCACCAAAGAGCCGGATCTGGATATGATAGAAGTTGCCATAACTTCCGTGGACAGTATTTTTGACTGGCGTGCTTATCAGGAAGCCATGCGCAGGGGAGAAATCGAGGATTGACACCATGAAGTTAAAAGAGATTCGGAGTATGATATGTGACCGCCTGGAAAAGGCGGGCATCGAGTCCTATGATTATGAATGCTGGGTATTCCTTGACTGGCTGCTCTGTGTTTCCCGGGCAGATTATTACCTGGATCCCGAGAGAGAGATCTCAGGGGAATCTCTGGGTGCCCTGGAGGAGATGCTGACAAAAAGAGAAGGGCACGTCCCCCTCCAGTACCTGATGGGTGTCTGTGAATTTATGGGCTATTCCTTCCATGTGGATGAGAGAGTGCTGATTCCCAGGCAGGATACCGAATGCCTGGTGGAGGAAGTGGTTCGTTCCATCAGGGAGCAGGGGAAGACGGGTGAGAAAAAAGACAGGATCAGACTGCTGGACCTCTGTACGGGCAGTGGCTGCATCGGGATCAGCTTAAAGCTCCTCTGCCCGGATGTGGATGTGGTTCTTTCCGACCTGTCCCGGGATGCCCTGGACCTGGCCGAAACAAATGCCAGGGATCTTGGCGCCTCTGTGACCCTTGTCCAGGGAGACCTCTATGATGCCCTGGACAGCTTGCCCCGGGAGGAGAGACGCTTTGACCTGATCGCGTCCAACCCCCCTTACATCCCCACCGGGGTATTGAAGGACCTGATGCCTGAGGTCAGAGACCATGAACCCCTCCTGGCTCTGGACGGCAGGGAGGACGGTCTTGTGTATTACCGGAGAATTACGGAGGGAGCCCGCCGGCATCTGAAGGAGGGCGGAATTCTGTTTTATGAGATCGGTGCAGACCAGGCAGAAGCAGTGGAAGACCTTATGAGATGCCATGATTTCCGGGAGATATCTGTCCGGAAAGATCTGGCAGGTCTTGACAGAATTATCTGTGGAAGATTATCATAATGATTAAAAACGACATATGATCAAGAAGATACAAGACGGAGGAAGAATATGTTTGACCGTTTAGAAGATCTGGTGAGACGGCTGGAGGAAGTCATGTCCGAGCTGAGCGAGCCGGATGTGGTGAATGACCAGGAGAGATTCCGGGCTCTGATGAAAGAGCAGAATGATCTCACACCGATTGTTGAGAAATATAAAGAGTATACCGAAGCAAAACAGACCATCGAGGACAGTCTGGACATGCTGGAGTCGGAAAATGATGAAGAGATGAGAGAGATGCTCAAGGAAGAGTTATCCGAGGCCAAGGAGAATGTCTCCAGGTGTGAAGAGCAGCTTAAGATTCTTCTGCTTCCCAAAGACCCCAACGATGAGAAGAATGTTATCGTGGAGATCCGTGCCGGTGCAGGCGGTGATGAAGCTGCCCTGTTCGCTGCTGAGATCTATCGCATGTACAAGAACTATGCGGACTCCAGACGCTGGAAGACCGAGTTTATCGATGTAAATGAAAGCGGGATCGGGGGCTTCAAGGAAGTGTCCTTCATGATCAACGGCCAGGGATGCTACTCCCGCCTGAAATATGAGAGCGGGGTACACCGTGTTCAGCGTATCCCGGCCACCGAATCCGGAGGAAGGATCCATACTTCCACCATCACAGTGGCCATCATGCCGGAGGCCGAGGAAGTGGATGTTCAGATTGATATGAACGATTGCCGCTTTGATGTGTTCCGTGCTTCAGGAAACGGCGGGCAGTGTGTCAATACCACTGACTCCGCAGTCAGGCTGACCCACATACCTACCGGCATCGTGGTATCCTGTCAGGATGAGAAATCACAGTTAAAGAATAAAGACAAAGCTCTGAAGGTTCTTCGTTCCAGACTCTATGAACTGGAACAGGCCAAGGCACATGACGCGGAGGCAGAACTGCGCAAGAGCCAGATCGGTACCGGTGACCGTGCGGAGAAGATCCGCACTTACAATTTCCCCCAGGGAAGAGTTACAGACCACCGTATCAAACTGACCCTGCACCGTCTGGAAAATATTCTGAACGGAGATCTGGATGAAATAATCGACAGCCTCATCGCAGCAGACCAGGCAGCCAAGCTGTCCAAACTCCAGGAAATGGAGGGATGATTATGAGACCCTGGGAGAAGAATATCCGCAGAGTGGTACCGTACGTACCGGGAGAACAACCAAAGAAGGACAAACTGATCAAATTAAATACAAATGAGAATCCTTACCCGCCTTCCCCCAAGGTCCTGGATTCCATGAAAGACAGTTCATTATACGAGAGATTGCGCTTGTATCCTGATCCGGCTGCTTCCATGCTGGTGCATGCCATCGCGGCATACCAGGGGCTTAGCCCTGACCGGGTTTTTGTGGGAGTAGGTTCTGATGATGTCCTGGCCATGGCTTATCTCACTTTCTTTAACAGTGGGAAACCTGTTTTCTTCCCGGACATTACCTATTCCTTCTATGATGTGTGGGCGGATCTTTTCCGTATCCCCTATGAGACGAAGGCCTTGGATGAGAACTTCTGCATCGCCAAAGAGGATTACTATGGGGAGAACGGTGGAGTCATCTTTCCCAATCCCAACGCCCCAACCGGCCTTCTGATGCCTCTGGATGAGATGGAGGATATCATTGCCCACAATCAGGATGTCATCGTTATCATCGACGAAGCCTACATCGACTTTGGCGGGATCTCCGCCAGGAGCCTGTTGGATCGTTATGAGAATCTTCTGGTTGTCCAGACCTTCTCCAAATCCCGGTCCATGGCAGGCATGCGGATCGGCTATGCCATGGGGTCCGAAAAGCTCATAAAGGCTTTAAATGATGTCAAGTATTCTTTCAATTCCTATACCATGGATCAGCCATCCATTCTTTGGGGCACTGCTTCCGTCGAAGACGAGGAGTATTTCAGGGAAAGTGTCTCCAGGATCATCGATACAAGAGAGTGGTTTAAAGAAGAAATGAGACAGCTGGGCTTCCGTTTTCCGGATTCCAAAGCGAATTTTATCTTTGCCAGCCATGAGTCCATCCCCGCCAGGGAGATCTTCGAGGAAGCCAGAAAAGAGGACATCTATGTCCGCTACTTTGCCAAACCGCGAATCGATAACTATCTGAGAATCACCATAGGAACCAGGGAAGAGATGGAGGCATTCCTCTCGTTCTTAAAGAGATTTATCGCGGCTACTTAAAGAAATTCACGAGGAGCTGTAAAAAAATGTAGGCAAGCCTATTGTTTTATTGTACAATGAAGATACTTTAACTACAGAGGATACCCATCAGGAGGTTACTTATGAAAAAGATATTATTTGCTGCATCCGAGTGTGTTCCTTTTATCAAAACGGGAGGCCTGGCAGATGTTGTGGGAGCTCTTCCAAAGGAATTCAACAGGTCAGAGTGGGATGTTCGTGTTGTAATACCGAATTATGAAGCCATACCTGATAAGTTTAGAAACGAATTCAAATACGTGACTCATTTTTATATGGGCACCGGCCCCTATGTACCCAGCGCTCATGTGGGCATCATGAAGTATGAGTACCAGGGCATCACCTACTATTTTATTGACAATCTGGATTATTTCGGGGGGCCTACTCCCTATTCCGACACCCGCACTGATGTGGAGAAGTTTATCTTCTTCAGTAAAGCAGTGCTGGCGATCCTTCCTGTGATCGATTTTAAGCCGGATATCATCCATTGTCATGACTGGCAGACAGGATTTGTTCCGGTCTACCTGAAAAATGAATTTTCTGCAAATCCCTTCTTCTGGGATATCAAGACCATCATGACGATTCATAATCTGAGATTCCAGGGTATCTGGGACATCGATACCGTGATGGGATTGTCCGGTCTTCCGGGTTACCTGTTTACGCCGGATAAGCTGGAGTTCCGGAGGGATGCCAATATGTTAAAGGGTGGAATCGTCTATGCCGATTTTATTACCACCGTCAGCCGTACCTATGCCGAGGAGATCCAGACGGATTATTTCGGCGAGGGGTTAAATGGCCTTTTATCTGCCAGAAAGCAGAGTCTGTATGGTATCGTAAACGGGATCGATAACACCATATACGATCCCCGCACCGATGAGTCCATCTACAAGAATTATTCTTTAAAGACCTACAGGAAAGGGAAGGCTGCCAACAAAGAGGCCCTGCAGAAAGAACTGGGCCTTAAGGTGGATCCCAACGCCTATCTGATCGGTCTGATCTCACGTCTGACAGACCAGAAGGGACTGGACCTGGTTCAGGTTGCCATGGATCGGATTCTGGATGAGAGTACCCAGTTGGTGGTAGTGGGAACCGGAGAGCATCGTTATGAGGATATGTTCCGCTATTATGCTTCCCGCTTCCCGGATAAAGTTTCCGCCAACATTACTTATTCCGATCCGCTGGCTCACAAGCTATATGCGGCTGCGGATTCATTCCTGGTACCATCCTTGTTTGAACCATGTGGTCTGACTCAGATCATCTCCTTCCGCTATGGGACTGTACCTATCGTACGTGAGACCGGAGGTCTTAAAGATACGGTCATCCCTCTGAATGAGTTCGAGGGAACCGGTGACGGATTCTCTTTCCGAAACTACAATGCAGAAGAGTTGATCGATACCATCAATTACAGTAAATACATCTTCTATGACCAGCCGCAGCATTGGACCGAGCTGGTGAAACACGGAATGAAGAAGGATCTGTCATGGGGTGTTTCCAAGAAGAAATATGAAGAGCTCTATAATGCTCTGATCGGAAGATAAGGTACAGGCGGGAAGTATTCCCGCCTGAAGCTTTATCCTTGAATCTTACATCGGAGGTCACTTATGAAGAAAAAGAAGAGGTTTCATCTGGGAATACATGATTTCTGGAAGAGCAGGAGCGGCAGAAACTTCCTCCTTGTGATGGAAGCATGTCTGGCGGCCGCCTTCTTTGCACAGCCTCACCTTTATTACAACGGAAATGTCAGCAACTTCATGGAACGCTTTTACGCTGACTCTTTATGTATCTGCGGCGGACTTTTTGCCATCCTTGTGTTCCTGACGGTCAAACAGGTAGAACTGAAGGAGAAAACGAACCGGATCTTAACCCGGATCCTGGCTTTCGCCATGCCCTTCTTTGCTTTTTTATGGCTGGAATTCTATAATAACGCCCAGTTCTGGGTGCCGGTATTCCGTATTCCGATCCTCTACCTGCTGCTGGACCTGGCATTATACTATGCGATATTTCTTGTGCTTCTTTTCCTGTTTAACAGTGTTCGGAATGCTTCATTAGGTATGATTCTGCTCACCGCCCTTTTCGGCTTCTTTAATTACGAATTGACCGTGTGGAGAAGCATGTCATTTATCGCTTCGGACATCTATTCTGCCGGGACGGCCCTTTCGGTAGCCAACACTTATCAGATACAGATGGATGTGGACTCTGCGGAGTTCCTCATGTTGGCGATCGTCATGATTGCCCTTCTGCTGAAATTGAAGAGCCTTCCTTTATTTCCGAAGAGAAGGTTTCGCTTTATCTACATGGCAGCTTGTGCCGCAGTCTGGATCGTTATCTGTCAGGTTTATGTCTACAGTTCATTTCTGGGGGATATCGGCGTGGACTTCCGGGTCTACCGCCCCCAATATAAATATCGCTTCTACGGCACTTTACTTACCACCATCCGGACTTTCGGTTATCTTCATGTCTCCCAGCCCGAGGATTATTCCACGGAAAAAGTGGAGGAGATCATCCGCCGGTTCCAGACGGAAAAAGGAAGTCAGGACAACACGGACCAGGAAGGGGGAGAGGATGGAGACCTGACAGGAGACATCAAACTTCCCAAGAAAACTCCCAATGTTATCGTGGTGATGAATGAGTCCTTCGCGGACCTGAAGACTCTGGGAGATCTGAAACTGTCCCGGGATTACATGCCATATTTCCGGAAGCTGAAAAATACGATCAGGGGATATACCTACACATCGGTCTTTGGAGGAAACACTGCCAATTCCGAATTCGAATTTCTCACCGGAAATACTTTGGCTTTTCTCCCGGATAATTCGGTCCCCTACCAGCTCTATCTGAGGAGCCAGGTCCCGGGATTAACCCAGACCCTGAAAGACCAGGGCTTTTCCCCGGCCTATGCCCTTCATCCTTACTATAATACCGGCTACAGCAGGTATAAAATCTATCCTCTGATGGGCTTTGACCGGTTTTTTACCTCCGATGCTTTCTCCGTCTTTACGGATACCGTAAACTACCATATCACCGATGAGGAAGATTATAAAAAGCTGATCGAGATCTATGAGCAGAATAAAAAGAATGACCAACCCTTCTACCTGTTTAACGTGACTATGCAGAATCACGGAAGTTACGACGGTACCCTTTATGAGACAGGAAATGAGGTGCAGATTGAAGGATCGCTTTCCTATTACAGCCGGGTGGAACAATATCTCAACATGATGAAAATGTCTGATGAGGCATTAAAGTACCTGGTGGAGTATTTTGAGAAAGTGAAAGATCCCACCGTCATTGTATTCTTCGGGGACCATCAGCCTGATCTGGACGAGGAGTTCTATAATGCCCTTCTGGGAAAAAAAATCAGTGAGCTTGAGGGGGAGGAATTGGAACGGCTGTATCAGGTTCCGTTTCTGATCTGGGCTAATTACGAGATCGGGGATCATTTCGTGGAGAGAACCAGCAATAATTATCTGGCCACATATCTCGCCCGGATCACCGGGATCGAAACCACCGGCTACCTCGATTATCTCACAGAGCTGAAAAAAGAGATCCCCTGCATCAATGCTCTTGGATACTGGGGGGCGGACGGGAACTATTATGACCTGAAAGACGAGACTTCTCCTTATTATTCCAAGATCAGGGAATACCAGCTTCTGGAGTATAATAACATCTTCGGTAAAGAAGATCAGATCAGTTCTTTTTTCTATCTCCATGGAAAATAGATTGGTACATGGATTTTATTTTGTGAATTTCTGTAAAATGATGACCGATGATTACCATGCAGAGTCAATTTTTTTCATAGTATAAATGCGGAGTCTATGCTATAATCGTTTATAATAAATTTGGCTTATTATGTCATCAAACGGGACTTATCTCCCGGAGAATCAGAGATAGAACAAAGCAAAAAGGAGTAGTGATTATGGATATTAAAGAATTATTACCGAAAGATACAGAA